>CALCHC010000024.1 GCA_937901335.1 uncultured Phascolarctobacterium sp.
GCTTGGCATAAATGGGGGTGGGATTTATGGTAATGGGTTTATATGAATCCTTCGTATATTCTTTTTTGGCTACCATTGCTTTTGCAGTTTTATTCCAAGCTCCTAAAAGAACAATGATTCTTAGTGGCGTTATTGGTGCAATCGGTTGGGTAGTATTCGTTTATTTGCGTCAGCATTTGGAATACAACTCTTTCCACTCCAATCTTTTTGCTACTTTAGTTTTGGCTTTGAATTGTGAACTTTGTGCTCGTGTTTTCAAACAACCTGCAACTGTATTCCTGATTCCTGGTATAATTCCTCTTGTTCCCGGTTTGGGTATGTATCAAGGGATGAAGCAAATTATTGAAAAAAGTTATGAAGCAGGTATGAATACTCTGCTGACTGCAGGTACTGATTCTGCAGCCATTGCTTTGGGGATTATGTTTACTGCAAGTATCTTCCGTGTGTTGAAGATGAGTGCTAATAAGAAATTTGGATTAACTAATTGGAGATAAGATGGGATTTTTAGAATTGTTGCTTGTATCCGTGGGTTTAGCTATGGATGCTTTTGCCGTATCTATTTGCGGCAGTATGGCACTTGCTCCTGTAGATAGATTTAAAGGAGCCATTCGTTTCGGCCTTTGGTTTGGTGCGTTCCAAGGTTTGATGCCTTTGCTTGGCTACTTGGGTGCAGTTTCTTTCCAAAGCTACATTGTAGATTACGACCATTGGATTGCTTTTGTGTTGTTGGCATATTTAGGTTGGAATATGATTAGCGAAGCTAAGGAAGCCTGCGATATTAGAAAAAGCTATACGACTAAGGAAATGTTAGTTTTGGCGATTGCTACCAGTATCGATGCTTTGGCTGTTGGCGTAAGCTTCGCTTTTTTACAGACTGATATTTGGTTGGCGATTGCACTTATTGCTATTGTGACCTTTGCTATTTCTACTTTTGGTGGCTTAATGGGCTTTAAGCTCGGCTCTGCTGTAGGTAAGAATGCAAATATTTGTGGCGGTGCAGTACTGATTTGTATTGGTTTGAAAATTTTGTTAGAACATACCGGAATTTTATGATTGTGAGGATTAATGGATGAAAGCTGTAAATAAAGAGAGAATGTTAGCAGAATTCAAAGAAGTTGTGGCAGTGCCCTGTCATACTTTGCAAGAACGTCCTGTTTTTGAATTGTTGCGTGTGAAATTAGAAGCTTTAGGATTTACCGTAGGAGAAGACGATGCAGGCGAAAAACTTGGTGGTAACTGCGGTAACTTGTGGGCATTCTTGCCTGGCAATAAAGCAGGTGCAACCAGTGTATTGTTTTCTGCACATATGGACGGGGTGGAACCTTGCGGTGGCACTACCGTTGTACAAAAAGACGGCTACCTTTACAGTGATGGCACTACCATTTTGGGCGGCGATGATAAGTCCGGTGTAGTAGGCATCCTTGAAGGCGTGCGTATGATTGTTGAAGAAAACGCTGAACACGGCGATATCCAAATTCTTTTCACTATTGCAGAAGAAGGCGGCGTGAACGGTTCTCGTTGCATGGATAGAAGCAAGCTGAAAGCAGAAGTTGCTTATGCTCTTGACGGCGAAGGTGCTCCTGGCGAAGTTGTTATCGGTGCTCCCGGTCAATATAAATGGACTATTAGCGTACATGGCAAAAAAGCTCATGGCGGCTTAGAACCTGAAAAAGGCATTAATGCTATTATGATTGCGGCTAAAGCTTTGGCGGAAGTAGAACGTTATGGTCGTATTGATGAAGAAACTACCTGTAATATTGGTGTTATCGGTGGCGGCGTTGCAACTAATGTAGTGCCTGACTTAGTTGTAATTGAAGGCGATGTGCGTAGTCGTAATAATGAAAAGTTGGAAGCAGTACGTGAAGAACTTGTTTCTACTATCTGTAATGCTGTTGAAAAATTTGGTGGCAAATTCACTGCAGAAGTAGAACATAAATACAGCTCCTTCTTAATCGACACCAACAGCACTGCTGTAAAATTAGCAGAACGTGCTTGTGAACTTTATAACTTGCCTTTGGATATTACTCAAACTGGCGGTGGCAGTGATGCTAACTTCTTCAATGCATATGGTGTGCCTTGCGTAATTCTGGGTACTGGTATGAAGAATGTGCATACTGTAGAAGAGTTCATCAAAGAAGAAGATTTATATAATTCCGCATTAATGGTTTATGGTATTTTGCAAGCTGCCTGTGAATAAATGCATAATAAATTTTAAGCACTGTATCTAAATTTTAGGTAC
>CALCHC010000025.1 GCA_937901335.1 uncultured Phascolarctobacterium sp.
AGCAAAGATAATGCTGGTTACAATGACCAAGTTTCCAAAGATGGTTGGGTTGCTCGCTTGGACTACAAAGGCGCTGATGCTTCTGTTCCTGGTTCCTACGGTGTACATGCTCAATGGTTTGACCAACCGGTTAATGCATTCTTGAGCCCGACTACCGATGCTACCCAATTCACCACTGAAGGTGGTTATGAAGGTTATAACCTCGGTGTTGACTACACTTTGGCTAAAAACATCCAATTGTGCGTAAACTACTATGACACTGATTCCAAACTCAACAACTTGGATGACCAAGTTTGGTACAGCGAATTGTACTTCTTCTTCTAATTTTAAAATTAGCGAAGTTTATACAGTTTAAAAATTTAAGAGCTGCTTCCATACGGAAGCAGCTCTTTTTGTATGTTTGTGTATATAAAACTAAAAGCGTTGTGCGAATGCACAACGCTTTAACATACAATGAAAATCTTAATTAATAAATCTCTCTTCTGTGACCTACATTTAACACAAGTATTATAATCTTATCATCTAAGATATCAGCGATGATTCTGTAATCACCAACTCGATAACGCCATTTACCAGAGTGATTACCTACTAGTGCTTTACCATGTTGACGGGGATTGGAGCATCCTTCTAAATTTTTGCGTAACCAGTTAATAATTAAAGAACTGGTACGAATGTCAAGCTTCTTTAAATCTTTCTTTGCTGATTTTGATAACTCGACTTTATAGCTCATCAATACCCAGCTCCTTTGCCACCTCATCAAGAGAATAAGTTACAGGGTCAGCTAAGTATTCAGCTTTTGCTTTTTCATAAGCACGCAAATCTAATTCATCTTCAATGCGTTCTAAAATGGAGCGACGGATAATATCAGAAACACTAGTGTTATATAATTTGGCATAGTCTTTGATTAAAGAAGTTTCTTGTTCAGAAAGTCTGATGGATACAACCATGATAAACAACTCCTTTCTTGTAATACAAGTGTAATACTTAAAGAAAGAAGTTGTCAAGATTGTTATTTGTGAAATATAAGCATTCTATTCTTTGGAGTAAGAGCTTTAAACAAAAAATTTAGTCTTCGATTAAAAAACTAAAAAATTTTTAATAGTACTGTCCGCTAGAAAAAGACAATGAACAAATGTGTTTTTAGTATTTGTTTTTTATATAAGGACAAAATAAATGGATAAGGTTAATTTAGTAGACTTATCTTGTTACATTCAAAGGTTTTTAATTCTTTTTAGTCTTATGATTTTGTAAATATTACACTAAAAATATAGTTGTCAAATATTTTTTGAAATGCTATAATACCATATATATTATTTAGCTGCGCTTTTGGCAGCAGCAGAAAAGAAAAGGGGTTTTATTTATGAAGTTGAAAAAAGTCATGTCTGTAATGCTTGCTTCTGCTGTAATGCTCGGCGCTCTCACCGGCTGCGGCGGCGACAAAAAAGAAGCTGCAAAATCTGATGTTGTAAAAGTAGGCGTATTCCTGCCTTTGACTGGCGATAACGCTGCTGGCGGCGAATTGGAATTGCGCGGTGTTAAACTGGCACACAAATTGCATCCTGAAGTATTGGGCAAAAAAGTTGAATTGGTTGTAGCTGACAACAAATCCGACAAAGCAGAAGCTGCTTCCGTAGCTGCTCGCCTGATCGAAAAAGATAAAGTTGTTACCTTGATCGGTACCTATGGTTCTTCCTTGGCTATGGCTGCTGGTAACATCGTTAAAGAAGCTAAAGTTCCGGCTATCGGCACTTCCTGCACCAACCCGCAAGTAACCGCTAACAACGATTACTACTTCCGTGCTTGCTTCATCGATCCGTTCCAAGGCACTGTAATGGCTAACTATGCTTACAAAAACGGCGCTCGCAAAGTTGCTATCGTACAAGAAGTTTCCAACGACTACTCTGTAGGTTTGGCTAAATTCTTCAAAGAAGCATTCATTAAATTGACTAACGATCCGGATGCTATCATCGATATCGCTAACTATCAAACTGGCGATAAAGACTTCACCGCAATCCTGACCAACTTGAAAGCTAAAAACCCGGATGCAGTATTTGCTCCTGGTAACTTCACTGAATCCGCTCTCTTGATTAAACAAGCTCATCAATTGGGCATCAACGTTCCCTTCATGGGCGGCGATACTTGGGAAACCCAAGAATTCATCGATGTTGGTGGCAAAGATGTTGAAGGCGCTGTAATGTCTACTGCATTCGACCGTGAAAAAGCATCCACTCAAGAAGCTCAAAAATTCTTGAAAGCTTACACCGACGAATACAAAGCTGAACCTTCTGCTCTCTCCGCAATGGCTTATGATGCTTACTTGATTGCTATCGATGCTATGAAACGTGCTAACAGCGTAGAACCGCAAAAAATCCGTGATGCTATCGCTACTACCAAAGATTTGGAAGCAGTAACCGGCAAAACCACTTTGGATAAAAACGGCGACGCTGAAAAAGCAGCAGTTATCAAAGTTGTTAAAGAAGGCAAATTCAAATATTTGGACTTCGTAGACGCAAAATAATTTTATGACCGTTCATATGCTCCCACTTCCGTCGGAGGCGGGAGCATATTTTCTTGATTGTTTATGGTGGTGAAGAAATGGAATTCTTTCAGGCGATTCTAAATATGTCCGCAAGTAGCTTGGCGCAACATTTCGTAAATGGTTTCTCCTTGGGCAGCTTATATGCGTTAATTGCGATTGGTTATACCATGGTTTATGGTATCCTTTTGATGATTAACTTTGCTCACGCAGATATCGTTATGATGGCTTGCTATTTTGCATTCTTTGGAATTACTGTTTTTCACATCCCTTGGTACATTACCTTTGTGGGTGTAATTATTGCGACAGCACTTTTAGGTGTTGTAATTGAACGAACTGCATATCGTCCTTTACGTGAGGCTCCGAAAAACTCTGTACTTATTTCTGCGATTGGTGCTTCCTTCTTGTTGGAAAACTTAGCTAACTATTTGTTCAGCGGTCGTCCTTTGAGTTTCCCGGATATTCCGCTGCTGAGTCAGAATATTGCAATTGGCGAAGTACAAATTCAAGCTATTTGTTTGGTTATTCCTGTAATGACCTTTTTGAGCCTTGCTGTACTGTTGCACATTGTTAATCATACTAAAACCGGTATGGCGATGCGTGCTGTATCTAAGGATTACGAAATTGCCAGAGTAATGGGTGTTAATATCGATAGAGTTATTTCTACTACCTTTATTATTGGTAGTGCTCTTGCTGCTATCGGTGCATTCATGTGGGGTGTTCGTTACCCCGGTATTACTCCGTATCTTGGTGTAATGCCTGGTTTGAAATGCTTTATCGCTGCAGTTATCGGCGGTATTGGTAATATTAAAGGCGCGGTTTTGGGTGGCTTCATCCTCGGTTTGGGTGAAATCTTCATTGTAGCTTTCTTCCCGCAACTTTCCGGCTACCGCGACGCATTTGCATTTATTGTTTTGATTATAATTCTGTTCTACAAACCCACCGGTTTGTTGGGCGTTAAAACTACTGAGAAGGTGTAAGCATGAAGAACAAAAGAGATATATTGCTGACCGTAGCTGGTCTTGCCGTTCTTTTTGGTGTTGCTTGCTACGCTCAGTTTGAAATGGGCTCCTATGTCCGCAGGGTTATTAACCTTTGCTTAATTTATGCCATCATTGGCTTATCTATGAACTTGACCAATGGTTTTGCAGGTCAATTCAGCTTGGGTCAAGCAGGCTTCATGGCAGTTGGCGCTTACGTTGTAGGTGTATTCACTGTACCTGTTGAACTGCGTCCCAATGTTTTCTATGCAGAACCTATGAATCCTTTGATTGCTGATATTCAAATGCCTTTGTGGTTGGCTCTTTTGGTAGGCGGTTTACTTTCTGCCTTGATAGCATTCCTCATTGGTTGGCCTGTACTGCGTTTGCGTGGTGACTATTTGGCAATTGCAACCTTGGGTTTCTCCGAAATCATTCGTATCGTAATTACCAATGCTCAAAGCTGGACTAACGGTGCGCTTGGTATTAAGGATATTCCTGCACTTAATGACGTGCGTTACATTTTTATTGCGACAGCAATTACTTTCCTCTTTGTAACCTGCTTGATTAACTCTTCTTATGGTCGTGCTTTTAAAGCTATCCGTGAAGACGAAATTGCAGCAGAAGCAATGGGTGTAGGCTTGTTCAAACATAAATGTATGGCATTTATGATTAGTGCATTCTTTGCAGGCATTGGTGGCGGCTTGTACGCAACCTTGCTTGGTACCGTTGACCCCAAAAACTTCTTGTTCACTTTGACCTATAACTTCTTGCTCATTATCGTATTAGGCGGTATGGGTAGTATCACTGGTAGTATGTTGGGCTCCATCATCGTAACCGCTGGTCTCGAATATCTGCGTGTATTCGACGAACCGTTGGAACTCTTCGGTATGGCAATTCCTTTGTTCCGCCCTGGTTTCCGTATGGTAATCTTCTCCGTGCTGTTGATGGCTTGCGTACTCTTCTGGCGTAAAGGTATTATGGGTACTAACGAATTTACTTGGGAAAAATTTATGGCGTTCTGCAAGAACCCCGTAAAATATTTCACTCAGAAAGGAGCTAAATAATGGGCACCGTTCTGAAAACTGAAGCAATTACTATGCGTTTTGGCGGCGTAACCGCTGTAAACGAACTTAAACTTAACATTGAAGAACACAAAATTGTAGCACTTATCGGTCCTAACGGCGCAGGTAAGACTACTGCATTTAATATGATTACCGGCGTTTATACTCCGACCGAAGGTAAAGTAAAATATACTTGCCCCGGTAAAGATGAAGTAGATATCACCGGTAAACGTCCTAGCGATATTGCGAAAATGGGCATTGCTCGTACTTTCCAAAATATCCGCTTGTTTAAAGATCTTTCCGTTTATGAAAACGTTATGATTGCAAAACACTTGCATTTGAAATCTGACGTATTCTCCGCTGCTTTGCATTTGCCATGGTATAATGCAGAACAACGTGCAATGGAAAAGGATGTTGAAGAACTGCTGAAAAAAGTTGATTTGTGGGAACTGCGTAACGAAAAAGCTTCCAGCTTGCCTTATGGTCAACAACGCCATTTGGAAATCGTACGCGCATTGGCAACCAATCCGAAAATTTTGCTTTTGGACGAACCTGCTGCTGGTATGAACCCCAAAGAAACTGCAGAACTTACTGAATTTATTCGTCAAATCCGTGATGAATACAATCTGACTATTTTCATGATTGAACATCATATGGATTTGGTAATGGAAATTTCTGACTGGATTTACGTACTTGACTTTGGTATGGAAATTGCTCAAGGTACTCCGGCAGATATTCAAAATAACAGCCGCGTTATCGAGGCTTACCTGGGGGTAGATGAAGATGCTTAAAGTTGAAAATCTTGTTGTATCCTACGGTGGCATCGAAGCTTTGAAAGGTATCTCCTTGGATGTACCTGAAGGCAAGATTGTAACCTTGATTGGCGCAAACGGTGCAGGCAAAAGTACTTTGCTTCGTAGCATCATTGGTTTGGTTAAACCTGCTGAAGGTAAAATCACCTATGAAGAAAAAGATATTACCGGTTTGAACTCTCAAAAAATTGTAGAAACCGGTATCACTCTCGTACCGGAAGGTCGTCGCGTATTCCCCAACTTGACCGTTTTAGAAAACCTCAAAATTGGTGCATATCTGCGTAACGATAAAGAAGGTATCGAAAAAGATATCCGTTGGATTTATGATTTGTTCCCTCGTTTGGAAGAACGTAGCTGGCAAATGGCAGGTACTCTTTCCGGCGGCGAACAACAAATGCTGGCGGTAGGTAGAGCACTGATGTGCCGTCCTAAAGTTTTGATGATGGACGAACCTTCCTTGGGCTTGGCTCCCTTGGTAATTAAAGACATCTTCAAAATTATCCAAGAAATTAACAAACAAGGCATGACCATTCTGCTTATTGAACAAAACGCTAACATGGCGCTGAAAATTGCTGACATCGCTTACGTTTTGGAGACTGGTAGAATTACCATGACCGGCTCCGGTAAAGAGCTTCTGGAAAATCCGGAAATTAAAGCTGCTTACCTTGGCAAAAAGAAAGATTAAGTTTTTAAATAGTCAACCAGTTTTGCAACACTGGTTGACTATTCTTTTTTGCAATTATATAATAGTTGCAATGAAAAAGGTTTGGAGGCAATTTTTGTGATCTCTATCAAAGGACTGAAGCATTATTATACTGATGCTGATGGTAAAGAAGTAAAGGCCTTAGATGGCATTGATTTAGATATTAAAAAAGGTGAGTTTGTTGCAATCATTGGTGCTAATGGTAGTGGTAAATCTACCTTAGCTCGTCATTTGAACGCACTCTTACTGCCTACTGATGGTACTTGCACTGTAGGTGGTTTGGATACTAACAATGAAGATAATATGTGGGATATTCGTCAACAAGTTGGTATGGTATTCCAAAATCCTGACAACCAAATCGTAGCTGCTATTGTAGAA
>CALCHC010000026.1 GCA_937901335.1 uncultured Phascolarctobacterium sp.
AGAGCTGCGTTCCCTGCTGCCTTTTTCACGAGGTACCAGTTCTTCATTATAGCTATGGCGTTGTTTACGAGCAGGAGCAAAAGCTTCAAGGCGTGCAGCATCTAAAGATTCTGCTGCCATACGACGAGCTTCATTCATTTCGCTCATAGGCACCATTACATTTTCATCATGTTCAAAGGTCAAGCTGTTGAGGAAGTATTCAGTAGTACCCAAGCGGTCAACTTGTTTACGTACACCATCTTCATCAAGAGCACGTTTACGAGCTTCTTCAACGATAAAGTTAGTTTCGCCGTAGCCTACATTGCCTTCATCGTCAGTAAGCATAATTTTCATAGGCTCGCCCAATTTAGCAGTAACTACTGCATCAACAGGAATGCGTTTCTTGGCATCAGGGCCGAAGAATTGTTGAGCATAAGCCATAAGGCCTGCATCAAGAGTACGGAATACGCGGTCATTGAGGCGTACACCATTAGGAACATCAATGGTAACTTGTTCGCCAACTTTGGCAACGCTTACACTTTCGCCACCTTTAAGCATTTCGGTAACAGTAGTACCAACACGACCACCAACACTTACCCAGAACTCCAAGCCATCGCCCAAATGCAGTTCTTTATCCAATTTTATGGTAGCTTTGTTACGAGCTTTATCAAGTTTTGCCACGCGACCAACCAAAACGCCACGGTTATTAGGACGACGATCACTCATCATCTCTTTACCGGGACGGTGAGTCATATAAGCAGTAGTAAAATCGCGGTTAAAGATTTGTTCAATATTATCAAGGTCTTTTTGAGGAACAACATAGTTGCCTGCTTTGTAGCTATCTATTGCACGACGGTAAGCATCTACCACAACCGCAACGTATTCAGGGCGTTTCATACGACCTTCAATTTTATAGGAAACTACGCCTGCTTCAATCAGCTCAGGCAAAATTTCCAAGGTGTTCATATCTTTAGGACTTAAGAGATATTGACCTGCATCTTTGCCTGCAAGCATATCTTCTCCCTTAGCGTTCATCAATTTGTAAGGCAAGCGACAAGGTTGAGCGCAACGACCACGGTTACCACTGCGACCACCAATCAAGCTACTCATCAAGCATTGACCGGAATAACATACGCAGAGCGCACCATGAATAAAGGTTTCAATTTCAGTACCACGACTGCAAGCTGCTTTGATTTCTTCAAGGCTAAGTTCGCGTGCCACAACGGTACGTTCCATACCAGCTTCCACAGAAAAATCTACACCACTGCTATTAGTAACAGTCATTTGAGTACTAGCATGCAAGGGCAAATCAGGCACAATCTTTCTAGCCAAACGAATTACACCCAAATCTTGGACGATGATACCGTCAACGCCAACATTGTTCAAGAACAGTAAATAGCTTGCCAAATCCTGCATTTCGCTATCGTCAACAAGAGTATTTACAGTAATATAAATCCTTACGCGATGCATATGAGCAAAGTAAACAGCTTTCGCCATTTCTTCTCTATCGAAGTTGCTAGCGTATTGGCGTGCACCAAAAGCTTTACCACCCATATAAACTGCATCAGCACCTGCGTTAACTGCTGCTTCCAAAGCTTCCCAGCTACCAGCAGGAGCAAGTAATTCTATGATTCTTTCTTTAGAGTTATCCATTTTTACTCCTTCACTACCACGGTAAAGTTAAAACTATCGCTACCTAAACGTTCCCAAGGACGTTTATAATCAAATTTCAAATTATATGTACCAACTTCTTGAGCGGTAAACACCAAAATTTCTACGCCGGGCATACCAACTCTTTGGTCATCACCACGAGGCATAATAAAGGAACTGCCTACATTTTTAATAGCGTTCTCTGCACCTTCGGGATAAGTCACAATCCAACGATAACCGGTTGTGGGATTGGAATCAAGTTTCAAGGCAAGAAGACTGCCGTTGGGAACGGTTAAGGTTTTGCCTTCTGCATTGCGAGTAAGTTTAGCAATTTGTACAAGACGACCTGCTTCACCAATGCGCATGGAAGCCATCAGCTTGCTGTACGGTACGAAACCAGTGTAACCGTTTCTTTCACTTTCGCGAGTGAAGATACCTTTTTCAGAGAACAGCACGTCAGCGTAATCTCCCAAAGTTTCTTGTACCTTTTCATCTTTGATGAAGAAGTCATACACAATGAACTCGCGACCAGTAGTCAAATCAAGGTTCACGCCTTTATAAGCAACTTTCTTTTCATTATTAGCTTGCAGAAGCACGCTTACCAAGCTAGGGCGATTCAGTTGTACAGCGTAGTTGATAGTACCTTTGTTGCCAACCTTATCAATCAATTCTTCCGCATACTTTTGCAAAATATTATTAGCCTCTTTTTCTAAAACAGGGTCATTACTACCGTCGATAAAAGGCAGGAAACCTGTGGCCTTTTTAATATTTACAGGTGAGGAAAGCACTGTAGTTTGTTGGTCTGCAAAAGCAGGCACACACAGCAGCATACACAATAATGCAGTTATTAATGTCTTCATTCGTAACCTCCATCTATTTAAATTCATATATCTTACTAAAAATGAGAATTCTTTATCAGAATAATTATAAACCTATTATATGTCTATGTAAATAAAAAGAGATTGCTCGCTTAGAGCAATCTCTTGTAAATTATTTCTTTGAACCTTGTCTTCTATTACTTCCTGTTTTGGGAGCTTTTCTCTTATCCGCAACTGCATTTCTACCACGCTTGGGAGCACCAGCTTTTTTCTTCTTGGAGGTGGAAGAAGTGGTAGCACGACGAACTACAGTCTTGCCTTCCAAGTTTTGACGTTCCATGGTCAAATTCAACTTGGTTTCGATATTGCGCAACCATTTAACTTCGTCAGCAGTGTAAAGGGTAACTGCAACACCTTCGTTACCTGCACGACCAGTTCTACCAATACGATGCACGTACCAGTCAACATCGTGAGGAATGTCGTAGTTGATTACGTGGGTTACGCCTTCTACGTCAAGACCACGAGCAGCAAGGTCACTTGCTACAAGAATTTGAATCTTGGCATCCCTAAAGGTTTTCATAACAGTCTTACGCTTAGCAGCGGACATTTCACCGTGGAGAACGTCTACATTATAACCTTGAGTACCAAGCCAATCACCAAGTTCTTTAGTGCGTTCCTTGCTAATGCAGAAAACAATAGCCAAGTACGGGTTGTAGCGGTCAATCAAAGCAGCAACTGCTTTATTTTTATAGTCTTCTGTAGTTTTCAAGCAGATTTGTTGAATTTTATCTACAGTAGCTTCAGCAGGATTAACGTCGATGAGGGCGCAGTTACGAGTAATGCGTTTACCAAGCTTACGAACTTCCTCATTCAGTGTTGCGGAGCAGAGCATAGTTTGGCGTTCAGGATTAGTCATTGCGATAAGTTCGCTTGCTTCGTCAATGAAACCTTGCAAGAGCATTTCGTCAACTTCGTCCAAAACAAGATACTTAACACCGCCAAGAGAAGTATTGCCCTTGCGGATATGGTCAAGCAAACGACCGGTAGTACCAATCAGAACATGGCTTTTGCCATCAAGTTTATGTTTTTGCAATTCAAAATCGCGACCGCCGGTTACAGCGAGAACTTTGATGTCTCTGTCACCGGTAATTTTTTTCAATTCGTTAGCAACTTGTTGGGACAACTCACGAGTAGGAGTAATTACAAGTGCTTGAACATAAGGTTTAGTAGTATCTATTTTTTCAACCAAGGGTACCAAAAACGCCAAGGTTTTACCGGTACCTGTTTGTGCTCTGGCGATTACGTCCTTACCGGCATACAAAGCAGGAATTGCTTGTTCTTGTACCGGCATGGGCTTTTTGATACCCATTTTGGTCAATTGTTCAACTGTATGGGCACAAACCTTCAGTGCCTCAAAGCCATTAGCCATTTTTCATACCTCTTTTCAAATTTGGTTTAATCTTTCAAAATCAGACAACGCATTATAACACATTAGTCCCAAAAACGCCAATGGTTTTCTCAATACGCATCCTTTATCTTTTGCAGCTTCTTCAACTGTTCTTGCACGGCTTTCGCCACATCATCAATACGCTTCGGCGCTAAATAATCATTAAATACTAAAACACTCTTAACGATGTCATCTATATCTTGCAGTTTTTGCAAGTCTATTAAATCCCAATTAGTAATCAGTTTTGCATTATCATCGTGATTATTTGTAAAAGCTTTAGCTTCAAAGTTTTTTCCAACTTGAGCGTCTTTGTTCCACAAACTGGTACCATTATCATAGATTGGAGCAACACTTATGAATTCCAAAGTATTCACATCACGAATGAAGCCAAAGTTTC
Organism: uncultured Phascolarctobacterium sp.; assembly: GCA_937901335.1. GTDB lineage: Bacteria > Bacillota > Negativicutes > Acidaminococcales > Acidaminococcaceae > JAHHUH01. The sequence goes on from CALCHC010000026.1 coordinate 4,292, forward strand.
CATAATGTCTATCAGAATTACAAATCAAATAGTCAACTGCAAGCATTACATCCAAAGTTTCTTTAACCTTGGGAACATTAAACTGCTTACAACATTGTAATAAAAAATCATATTTATTAGTGTGAGTAGTTTTCACGGGTGATAATGTTTGCATCATATTTGCAGCAGTAACGAGTTCTGTATCAGTAGTAATGAAATTTTCGCAACTACTAAGATATCTATCACCATCACGAACTATTTTATAATCCACATAGGGAATTACATCAAGGAGTTCAAAAATTTTAGAAGCGATATGTTCATTAAATGGTTCTTGTTCAAAAGGACCACTACCTGCTTTCATAAGTACAGTCTTACTAGTTACATCATCCCTAACCCAACGCTTGGGAAGCATACCATCAGAGGTACTATCAGGTGACATAAAATCTAATTGAGCAGAATGATAGGAAGAATCAAAAAGAGCATTACCAACATCAAGAGAAAATTCATTGGTAAAAAAGTTGATATCTTCCCATTTTGTATCTTCATCACAAGGTTTAATCCAGTATTGGTCACTAAGGCTAAGTCCATAGTTTTTGAAGGGCAACGCAGCAAGTTTCACATTATAGCGTTCTTCAAAACTACTACCACCTACACGACTGCCAGGTACAGCACGACTTGCCCACCATTTAGCCAAACTTTTCTTTTGAGGTTTACCTGCTACTATATCTACACCAATAGGAAAAGCAGCAGTGTCGTAAACTTCAAGGATATCTTCAATTATAAAATTGTCTAATGTATCAATTTGAAGTTTGCAGAGTGGTGTCTGCTTATTCATCAGAATATAGAACATGATAGTTACCTCTATTAGCTATATTTGCAACATTAAAAATATTTATAAGCTATTTTTTGTCTATTATACCATTTCTAAACACTTTATTTCAAATCCATAAAATGCTACTAAAAACAGCCTACCCATTTGGATAGGCTGTTTATCATTTCACAAACACAAACTCCGTTTCAGTAGAAAGCTCTTCATTAAAAACGTACCCTCGCACGTTGTACGCCTTCACTTCATCAACGGACTGCACATTATTTTCTGCACATAAGCGTACCATTTCCCCACGCGCCATTTTAGCTTCAGTGGCTTTTACCTTTAGCTTACCCTTAACGTAAGTTCCAAATACACAGGTCACAAAACGCACACCGTCTTTAACGTAAGGCTCAACTGCTTTGGAATATTCTTTAGAAGCAAGGTTCAGCACTTCCCTATCGTCCTTGGTCAGTTCATCATAAAGCAAATTATTCCAAAATGCATAGAGATTTTTAAAGCCATCACAAGCAAGCCGTGCCTGCATCTCCAAACGATAAGGCACTACACCATCGAAGGCACGCAGTATTCCGTAAAAGCCAGACAAAATCCGCAAGTTCTTTTGCAAACAATCTAAAGCTTCTTCATCTAAAACATTAGGAGCGATATGTTGATACTGCAAGCCATCGTAAGCAAAAACAGCAGGAGTTAAATTACGCTCTAAATTCATACCTTGCAAACGCTTAAAATTAAGTTCCGTAATTTCATCATTGCACTCCCATAATTTTTTCAAGGAAGCATAGTCCATTTTACAAAGTTCATCTTTAAGTTTTACAGTTCTATCTAAAAATACAGGCTTACTTAATGGTACAAATGTATCGTTATCAACGCGCATCTTTTTTGCCGGAGAAATTATAATCTTCATAGTCTCACCTATCTGCCAAAAATATCTATACTAATATTATACAACAACTTCCAGAACAAAAAATAACGGCCCACCAAAAAGTGAGCCGTATTTTCAAAATGAATTAATTATTTCCATTTTCAGCAGCTGCTTTTTTCTTTTGCAAGAAGTAAACGCCTGCCAAAACTACTACGCCAACAGCGTCAGTCATCAGACCTGGAATCATCAAGCCCAATGCACCAGCAGTAGCAACTAAACGCAACCACATCGGAACATGTGCCATAAAGTAACCTTCAACACCAACTGCAAGGAGGAATACACCAATGCAAGCAGTAGTGGTAGTCCAAATGCCTTCGAGCAATGTAGTGTCGATAAGCATCAACTGCGGAGAGAATACAAACATGAAAGGTACGATGAAGCCTGCAATTGCCAACTTAACAGATGCAACACCAGTTTTCATGGGATCGCCACCGGAAAGACCAGCTGCCGCGAAGGAAGCCAATGCTACAGGCGGGGTCAAGTTCGCAAACATTGCATAGTAGAAGGAGAACATATGCGCTGCTGCAGGAGGAATACCCAATTTGGAAAGAGCCGGAGCCGCAATCGCTGCAGTAATGATGTACGCAGGAATGGAAGGCAAGCCCATACCAAGAATCATACAGGTAATCATGGTGAATACCAAAGTGAAGAGAATGCTAGTACCACCAAGAGCGATGATGGTGTTAGCCATGGTCAAACCGAAACCGGTTTTAGAGCAAACGCCAATGATAATACCTACGCATGCACAAGCGATAGCAACGGAAACAGTTTGTTTTGCGCCATCAGCCAAAGCTGCCAACAAATCATTGAAGCTCATACGAGTTTCTTTTTTGAGTTGAGCAGTCACGATGGTAACCACAATGGTCAATACTGCAGAGTAAATAACAGTAGTACCGGAGAAGAACAGCATGTAGAGCAGGAAGAATACCGGGAACAACAAGTGACCGCGGGTTTTCATAACTGCGCTAATGGAAGGCAGTTGATCCTTCGGCAAACCAACCAAGCCGTCTTTAGAAGCACGCAATTGTACTTGGATGATGATACCCAAGTAGTACAAAAGTGCAGGGATAGCAGCCCAAACGATAATGCTGGAATATTTTACGCCAAGCATTTCTGCCATAATGAAAGCAGCAGCGCCCATAATCGGGGGCAACAATTGACCGCCTACGGAAGCAGAAGCTTCTACCGCACCGGCAAATTCTTTAGAGTAACCGGTCTTTTTCATCAAAGGAATGGTGAATGCACCGGTAGTTACTACGTTTGCTACTGCAGAGCCGTTAATGGAACCCAAAAGACCGGATGCCAATACGGATACTTTCGCAGGACCACCTTTAGTGTGACCAGCCAAACCGAGAGCCATATCGTTGAACAATTGACCCATACCGGATTTGCTCATTACAGCACCAAAGAGGATGAAAAGGAAGATGTAGCTTGCAGATACGCTAACGGAAGTACCATAGATACCTTCGGTATTTGCAAAGAAGTGGTTGGAAAGGCTGGTCCAGTCATAACCACGGTGCATGAACATACCGGGCATGGAACGACCAAACAGACCATAAGCGATAAATACCAAGCTGAGAATGGATAAAACATTACCGTTTACACGACGGGATGCTTCCAGTACAAGTACTACGAGCAAGGTTGCCATGCACATATCCATAAAGTTTGCGTTACCGGCACGTTCTACGAAGCCTTGGTAACCTGTAGAAATGTAGAAGGGAGCAGCCCAAGAAGCTGCAACTAAAATCCAGTCCACAATGGAAGGAGTGGTAAAGCTGTCTTTCTTGCTCATAGGATACATCAAGAAAGTCAAAGCTAACATCATTCCCACGTGAAGAGAACGATGAATCAATGTCAGGGGCGGACCAAAAGTAGCGGTGTAAAGATGATAGCAAGAAACCAAAACGCAAGCTATGAAGAAAAGCTTTTTCATAAGACCGGAAAATGTTCTGGTGCTGGATTCTTTATCTAACTTTTTGATAATCTCTTCGGATTTCTTTTGCATTTCTTCAGTAGCTTCCATAGAGATAGTAGCATTTTCATCTACTACTTTTTTATCAATATCCGTCATCAAAAATCCCCCTCCTTTCAATTACTAATACTAATCTAGTGTGTTCAGGTAACAAACGACCACTGGTCAAGAGAACATCATTTACCTTGATATCCCTTGTGGCAAGATGAGAGTTAATCCACACGAAATGAGGAAAGATTTGACCAATCTCTTCCATATAGATACGCCCATTTTTCACAACAGTACGCTTACCTTTGTTTTCAGGAATACCTGCCCCAAAAGCAGGAAAGGAAATCGTTTCCAGCTCTAAGGTATTATCTGCATTAATGTGATAATACTCGTGCCAAGAAATTCTTTCCCAAGAATGTATCCAGCCGAAGAAAATTTTATCCCCTGTTCTTACAGGATAGCGAACATACTCTTTTTGAGTGAAGTAGTCATAGATACGCAAAACTTTTTCGTCCGAATATAGATGCTGCCAGCCAAAAAGGCCGGCAGCAATAATAGATATGGTTAGAAATACAGTAATTAATGTCTTTTTTGACATAGTTTTAAAATTTAGCTGAACTAAATTTAATTACATTATTTCAGCAAACCTTTTTCTTTGTAGAATTTTTCAGCGCCCGGATGCAATTTAACGGAAGTGCCTTTGAGACCACGGAGAGCGGTGTCAAGTTTGATTTCGCGTTTTGCAGTAGCGTGAGCAGCACCGATGGTTTCCAAACCTTTCGGATCATAGAAACCTTTTACCAAGTCATAAACTACGTCTTCAGACAAGTTTTTGCTTACGAGCATGATGTTCATAACTGCAGCAGTGGTGGTGTCAACTTTGGTGCCGTATACGTCTTTGCCGATTTTCCATTCTACATAGAACGGATATTTAGCGGTCAATTTTTTCAGAGCTTCGCCTTCAACAGGAACGAATACGATTTCTTTGGAGGTGCCCAATTCTTTAATGGTAGCATTGCCCAAACCGGAGGTTACGAATGCAACGTCGCATTGACCGTTTTTAATTTGGTCGATAGCTTCGCCATAGGACAAGTAGTCAACTTTAGCGTCAGCATAGGTCATGCCGTGAGCTTCAAACATCATACGAGCGTTCAATTCTACGCCGGAGTTCGGAGCGCCAACGCCTACGCGTTTACCTTTAAGGTCTTCGAATTTTTTGATACCGCTGTCGCTGGTGGTAACGATTTGGCAAACGTTCGGCCACAAGCCCATCATAGCGCGGAGGTCTTCAGCTTTGGGTTTACCTTGGTAAGCACCGAAAGCTTCAACAGCTTGGATTACGGAGTCACTCATAGCAATAGCCAATTCGCCTTTGCCAGTCAAAATAGCGTTGATGTTTTCAGCAGTCGCACCAGTTGCAGTTGCGGAGGTTTTGTAACCCATTTCGCCTACAACTTTAGAGAAAGCACCGCCGATGGGGAAATAAATACCGCTGGTAGGACCGGTCAAAACGGTAATGAATTCCTTGCTACGATCAACTTTGCCAGCTGCAGCTTTGTCAGCTTTCTTTTCACCGCCGCCACAAGCAGCTACAGTGAATGCCATAACGATCATCATCATGAGAGCAAAAAACTTTTTCATAAATAGTTCCCTCTTTTCTCATATAATTTTTCCGAAATTGTAAATATACAATTGCTCATTGAAATTATATCATATAAAATACTCATTCGGTATAGTTTTATAAGAAATTTGTCATATTTTTGTTTAAAAAAGTACAAACTACTTACTCATAAATTTACCTGTAAAACAAAAAAATCCCAATGCACTTTGCATTGAGATACTCTTGTCATATATTATATTTGGTGCCGCGGACCGGAATCGAACCGGTACGGTATTACTACCGAGGGATTTTAAGTCCCTTGCGTCTGCCAGTTCCGCCACCGCGGCAGACAAAACAAATATGGAGGCGACACCCGGAATCGAACCGGGGATAAAGGTTTTGCAGACCTCTGCCTTACCGCTTGGCTATGTCGCCATATTTGGAGCGGGAAACGAGGCTCGAACTCGCGACCCCCTCCTTGGCAAGGAGGTGCTC
>CALCHC010000027.1 GCA_937901335.1 uncultured Phascolarctobacterium sp.
TATTTGGGAAGGTGCCAATACTGGTGACGATGCTCAAATCAATATGAGTGGCAATGCAAGTTGGAAAGGCAACAGTGAAGGTAAAGGCGCAAAAATTACTTTAGGTAGCAAAAAACGTATGCGTACTTTTAGCCTTAGAAGTACTGGCCCTGTTTGGGAAGGTGATAACAGTGGTGAAGATACGGAATTGGTAATTGGTACCCGTGCAAGTTGGATTGGCAATAACATCGGTGGCAACATTAAAGTAGAAGGCGATATTGATGGTCTTTGGCAAGGTGATAACGCTGGTACTGTTACTGTAGATGGTATTACCTGGAATGGTGATAATCTTACTAATGCAACAGCAATTGTTGGTAGTGGAGTTTGGGATGGTAACAACTTTGGTACAGCTACTTTTAATGGTGGTAACTGGAACGGTGATAATAAAGAACCTGGCAAAGTAACTGTAACTGCGGATGGCTGGACTGGTAACAATGCAGGCTCCGTAACTTTGAATAACGGTACCTGGGACGGAAGTAACTCCGGCACTGTAATTATGACTAATGGTGCTTGGGATGGAGTGAACTCTGGTACTGTAACTGTTAACGGTGGCACTTGGTCTGGTAATAATGAAACAAAAGGTAATGCAACAATTGCTGGCGGTACTTGGAATGGTATCAATGCAAGTACTGCAACCATCGAAGGTGGCACTTGGACAAATAACAACAGTGGTACTGTAACCTTCAATGGTGGTGGTTGGAGCGGTGATAATACCGAAAACGGCGAAGTAATTGTAAATGCAAATGGCTGGACTGGTGATAATGCAGGTGAAGTAACCATTACAGGTGGCACTTGGATTGGCGCAAGTTCTGGTAGCGTAATCTTAAATCAAGGGACTTGGGGTGGCATAAACACTGGTAGTGCTACCATCAAAGGTGGTATTTGGAATGGCACTAACTCTGGAACCGTAACTTTGAATCAAGGTACTTGGAGTGGCGATAACTCTAATGCTGCTACAATCCATGGCGGT
>CALCHC010000028.1 GCA_937901335.1 uncultured Phascolarctobacterium sp.
GGTCAGTAGCATTTTGGCTGCTGACAACAGAGTTGGTATTAAAAGGCAATCTAATACCAGTAGTTGCCACATCAGCAGGCATTACGCCATAAGTTTCTTCCCAAGCAATGACGGTACCAGTTTTTGCACCAACGGCGTGAGGACATTTATTAGTCATGTTATTTCACCCTTTCTAAAATTCTTGGTGGCCACCGATAGAAGTGTCGAGTGACCAAACGCAGAACAAAAAGCCTTGCCAAAAATGTGGGTTGTTGCCGGGCATTCCGATTACGTTCTGCTCAATTTCATTAGGTGGCATGCATCCACCCTTATATCCATTCAAAGCATCTTGGATCAGCGTCAATACTTCCGACACTCGTTGATGCCCTGCCGTGACCTGAACGCCTTCGAACACAGCATCATCTTCGTGAATAGATAGCCCGACACCAAATACCGCTTGGTACTGGTGTCTTTTTCTTTCTGCGCCTTCTGCCTTACCCATATCATGGATGAAGCAGAAAGGTGCAAGGCTTTCATTGAGTAAATCGGGTTCTTGGACACCGACTAAAACGGACATCTTTTTCCTAAAATGCATTTCGCAATAACTTTGCAACGTTTCATTGGAATAGATTGTGCTGCCAAGCTTTACTGCGATATTTGTTAGATCTTCATTTTGAAGATACGAACTCATACCAATCATCCAAATACCTCATACTTTCTTGTGGAAGCCTTTTTAACAAAGCCATCTTTTTCAATATACTTCTTGACCTTATCAGCCATGAATGTACCGATTTGTGGTTCAACAATTTCCATTGCTGGTTCATACAATGGTCTTTCCGGTACTTTGATGTGTTTCTTTTCGTCGGATAGAGGAACACCTTTACGAGCAAAATAGCCTCGCAATTGTGGTGTCACAGTACGTCTTGCTCCTTCTTCTTGGATTCTGCCTTCCATGGCAGCAGTAGGAGAAGTCCAACCGATTAAGACAGCACCATTGGCATATTGATAGCCAATAGCATTGCGTAATTTACCAAGCCACGGGTCAGGAGCTTCTGCGTCAAGTTTTCGGCGTACTCTTTCAAGCGGTGTACGCTTACGCCACCTTGAAGTTATTCGTGAATTTCGACTTAACTTCTTGATTTCACGCTGTACGAACCAACCGACACTTTTAGTCAAGCTACGAATGAAGCGTGGATTTTCCCGGAGAAAACTCTCGATGTATGGCGTTACACTATCTCGGACATTAACCTCAATCATAACGACATATACCCTCTTTCATCAGACGTTAGTTTGACTGTTACGCTACCACCAACGCTATCAATAAGTTCAATACCAGCGACATAATATGTCTTACCTTCGTACTCAACCTTATCCTTGCGTTTAGGGTTCGGAACATCTTCAATCTTCACGGTTACGAAGCTATTGCCAAAAACAACTGCAGTATTAGGACTACGCATGAAGCCATTGGTTTGTTGCTGTTCGCCTTCGCCAATCTCAACGATTGCGGGAATAATCACACCGTTGTAGATGATTTTTTCAGCAAAGAGGTCTTCGTTAAAGGTAGCATCCTGGATGATTTTTTTGATAAACGGGTTAGCCATTCTATACCCCCTTTATCTCAAGTATTAAAAAAATAGGGGCAGAATCACCCTACCCCTATTCTTTTTTCAATTACGCATTGATTTTTACCAATACTTGTTCACCAGTTGCAGCTGCAGACCAAGCAACACCAAGTTTAACAGCACCTTCGGTAGTAACAACTTTACCGCCAGAAAGGTAAACTTTAGCGCCTTGGGTAATAGCAGCGCCTGCGGTCAATTCAAACACGCCTACGGTGCTAACAGCGATAACATCACCAGTAGCGCCGCCAGCTTCAGCAACGCCATAAATGGAGCCTACAAGAACTACATCGCCAGCATTTACCTCACCAGTGCAAGTGTAGTCCAGTCTGTCGCCTTTGCGACGATAAAAAGCTTTTTCATTAGCCATGGTTTATTTCTCCCTTCCGATTAAGCTTTACCAGCATTTTTAATGATGTTGGTGGTAGACAACAGTTTTACGCCGAAATCGAGGTATATACGACCTTTCCAACCAAGGGTATCAAAGGACATTTTATGTTCGAGAATCGGAGTTTTATTGCCGTTGAGGAAGTCAACTTCCACACCTTGATTTTTGATTGCTTTGCCAAGCAAGTACCAAGCGTCAGAGCTGATTGCATCCAGTTCAGGGTCAGAAACAACTTGCAATTTGTTTTTGAACACATTGGTTACGCCAGAATGTGCAGCGTTCGGGTCAGACATGGAAGTAATGAGTTGTTCAGCTTGAGGAGCCAATGCAACAGGTACAAGCAAGGTTTTCGGCATAATACGCAATGCGTGTTTGCTATCCGGGTCTTTCATCAATCGAAGCAATTTCATAGCTTCAGACAAGGAAGCAGATGCAACAGCTGCCGGAGTACCAAGATTTACATTTTCGGTGAAAGCACCTTTAGACAATGCTTGGTATGCCATACGGTTAATTACGATAGCCATTTTTTGAGCCATCATGAACGGAATTTCAGTCAAAACAGCTTGGTCATCGTTAATGAATGCTTGACGAGTGTAGCTGAAAGAACGACCGTAGGTATCCAAACGAACGAAGTTCTTGCTTTCTTTCAATTTTGCTTCGGTGAATTCGCCGTTTTCAGGAATTTTGATAGGTTCATCTTCCAAACCGATGGAAACGGTGTAATTCGGACGGAAGTCTTTCAAAGTGCCTTCATACGCCCATTGTTGCCAAGTCGGTTCTGCAGAAGCGAAGCCTTGCGCAATGGTCGCACGAGTTACTTCTGCAAGCAAAGTCGGCAACATGGTAGTGGTCATTGCACGTTCGAACAAATCTGCATCATTCAATTGCATTACATCGTGTTCGCCTTTACGCATGAGCAAATCACGAGCGATACCTTTCATACCCATATGACGGTATTTTTCTGCACCCTCAACCACATTTTCAGGTGCATAGCCTTCACGCATCAGCAAGCCATGAGCATACAAAGAGCGAAGTGCAGTTTCGTTGGAATCATCAAATTTGATGTTAGTGGTTTTTTGCGGTTGGTTGCGTTTGGACAGAATGCCAACCAATTCGCGATTAACTTTGTTGATGTCAGAGCCATCTTTAATCCAAGCTTGGCGTTGTTCGTCTTCAACTTCATGTTCTTGGCACAAAGCAGAAATTTGAGAAATGCGTTCACGCTCAGCATTTACACCAGCTTCGCGTTCAGCTTCAGCGTTTACTGGTTCGGATGCGGTAACTTTGGTTTCGTTTTTTTCTTCATTAGCCATTTGTCTTTCCCCCTTTTTTTCTTCGGAGCCGGCATTATCTTCCGGCATAAAATAGAACGGCATACTACGACCAACCCCTACAGTAGAATCTGCAGGTACAGATACGATACTGATTTCAAACACTTCCCAATCAACTGCAATCCATGCAGGACCAGTAATGCCGTCCATGGTAGTTTCGTTCTCGCGAACAACTTCCCACTTGTTAACACGGTAACCAACGGATACACCTTTCAAGAAGCCGTCACGAACGAGATTAAAGATTTTATCAATATCTTCGTTTTGAGCAAATTTTACTTTGGCATAAGCTTTGCCAGCTTCCGTCCAAATGTTCACAGGCTTGCCGAGAATAGCATCGCGCTTATGATTAAAAAGCAATGGCATTACATCAGCATTGAAACGAGAAATGTTCATTGCAGTATCGTTGCAACGCAGAATTTCATCATCGCCCCACCAGTCCGGACAAGGCTCTTCACTCGCAAAAGAAAGCTCGCAAGTGCGTTCTTCTTCGTTGAAGTTTTCGAGCACAGCAGTACGATAACGCGGTAAAGCTTGCCGTTCTTCAAGTGTCATAGCTCGCAACTGCTCATCAGTCATTTTGGGCATTTTTGCCGTCTCCTTTCTGCGGTTCTTCGATAAGTCCCGCCATTTTTTTAAGTGCATACTCGATAATTATTTGGTCGATTTCGCCTTCGTAGTCCTTGCCTTTCTTAGCATAAATTTCTTTAAGATTAGATTGGCCAGTCTCCAACATAATCTTATTAGCAAGTGCTTCCTTGTACGGGTCAATCCAAGGTAATCCTTGACCAATAAATTCATGCTTCAAAAATTTACTTGGGTTCTCGTAAAACCCAGCAGGAACTTCCTTCAACGAAATTCTGCCACCCATAATTGCCGACTTCACTACTTCTTCAAACACAAAATCAAGTAAATGTTCAATAATATATTGTTGTTCTTGCTCAATGGTCTTCCAGTCCTCAAGCAGGTTTTGACGTGCGCTGGAATAATTAACCTGGCTAACATCACGGCTGACCATTTCATAAGATAAGCCATGACCAGCAGCAATTCTTCTTACAACAGCAAGGTTGAAATCTGCCAGCTCACTACTTTGGCCAGACGGTACAAGAGTTTTTACATCTTGCCCTTCTCCCAAATATTTAATGCTACCTGGATTGATGCGCTCGCCTTTAGGTGCCTTGCTAGTATTACCAACAACTGAACTTCCCACAACAGGTCCTGCATTCTTTTCAGTTGTAATAAAAACCGCCAAAGCAGCAGTAATTTTTTGTTTAAATCCTGCAGCGTCAAAAAATTCTTCCAAGTCCTTAATTTCATTCAAAGTACGGACGAACGGAGAAATTTCTCTAACCTCACTCGGTCTTGAGTGTTCTGCAAGGTAAATTACACGCTTCGCAGGTATTCGCTCTGGATCCAAAAGAGTTAGTCCATCAGGGCTTGTCTGCTTGATGTAATAAGCTAACTTTTTACCATAAGCGTTGACTTCGATACCGCCAACAATGGGATTGCCAGCCTTAGATTGAATAGACAGACTTTGCAACTCGTCTACTTCAACTACTTGCAGGCGATATGGGATATTAGAACTGGAATCATAAACTTTAACCAGCAAAATACCGCCATCAACAGTTTTTCTGCGTACAATCATACGCAAAATGTCATTAAAGCTATAATTGCCAGTTACGTCACAGTTCCCAGCGCGACACCACTCTTGCCAAACAACTTCAAGCAGATTATTCCACTCCTTGTTGTCTGTTCGCACTTGCAGGTTGAAGCCCTTGCCAACAACATTTCTGACCAAAGCATTCAAAATACTGTTTACGATTTCGCTATTACGCTCTAAATGACGAGCCTTCGCCCTTGCCAATTCACGGCTCGGACCATTCAAGCCTTCGGCGCTACCGTCTGCAGGGTTCCAGCCTGCAGAATTTCGCCATGTTGGAACATCTTCATATGCAGATGAAGTTGCTCTCAACAAAAGACGACTTCGCTTGCGTTCTAATGCCATTTGAGGAGCAAACAAGCCAATAAAATCGTCAAATCTTTCACCCCAAGTGGGGTTTCGTTGATTGGTAGACAATTATGTTCAGTCCCTTCCGTAATAATGTACTGGAGTACCGAAAGTGCCACCACAACCGCTTGCTGCAGCTCTCGCTTCTGCAAGTTGCATTTCGATAGCATTGCGTTCGGCTCTCAATTCACTAAGATTAGCCTGTTGAACACGACCGTTACGGGTCTGAACAACTTGACCACCCTTCATGACATTGGTAATGGCTTGCTCAACCTCGGCTTTTCGCCGTTCTAATTCAGCAATAGAGCTCATTTTTACCACCTTCCTTACAGCGTGAAGCCTGCTTCTGGCA
>CALCHC010000029.1 GCA_937901335.1 uncultured Phascolarctobacterium sp.
GTAAATCCAAAGCAGGTAGTCTGAATCAAGTAAATGGTTTAGGTAAATAGGGAGCATATTGGCAACGTTTTCTAATACCATTCTCTTAAAATTGCTTTCTGTAATTATGGTTTCATCTACAAGGTGACCAAAATAAACGTAGCAGGTTCTTGCTCCTGGTTGTCCAACTTCCGGAGGACAAATCATACTGCCGTTAATTGTAGTTTTCAAAGACATAGTTTTTTCGCCTTCTAAAACAAAATCATAGGAGCATTTGCTATTAGCTCCTCTTTCACCTTGTTCAGCACCGGTGCTACGAATGGCTCTAGGTAAATGCTTGAAAGCTTCTTGGATGGCAGGTTCCATTTGCTTTTGAATAATGTTGGAGTAACGACCTTTGTAATTTTCAGGAACTTCAATGTTAAACATATCGCAGATAGCTTTTTCGGCAGTGATGCCAAAGGTTTCTGTGGTGAGTTTTTGTTCCTTAATAAATTTCATCAAAGCTTTAAGGATGAAGCGAAATTTAAAGGTACGGTTTTTATGAACTTGGATTTCAGCAATTGATGTACCGTTGTATTTAAGAGTGGTGCTCTCTGCCCAAGCTTCTAAATCACGAGTGAAGGTAAACGAATCTCTATCTGTGGCAATGTCTACGATTTGATTGCGGTCGAATATCAAGTAATTGTAGCCATCGTTTTCGGGATAAATCCATACCGTATAATCTGACAGGAAGAAGTAGTCTAAGAAAAGAGGTATCATTTGTTCAATTTTTTCAAAAACTAATTCTTTGATTTGTTCTTGTGAATGGATGGGAGCTGAAACTAGATGTCCAAAAAATTCATTAAAGGTGTCGTAGCCCGCTTGTCCAATTACACGAGGTGCTGCCTTATCTCCAGTTTTATTTGTTTTGATGGATAAGGTTTGTCCATTCTCTAACTCAAAGTTGTGCGGAGAAGTTTTTTCTCGTTTGTTAGTAGAGGGTGCATAAGTAAGGCAAGTTTTGGGTTTGATACCAGTAGTTTTAAAAATCTTGTCTATTAATGGCAACAATGCTTCTTGATATTCGGGATTGAAGTTTGCTGCAAATTGATTAACTGCGTTTGGGTGAAGCTCAAGAGAAAATTTATCGCAGATAAGTTTTTGCGTGGTAATGCCTAAGTCTGCTGTGTTTAGCATAAATTAACCTCCTAAGTGTTGATAGTTTATACTTATCATGAGTTGGGAAAAGTGTCAAATGTTTGTAGTGAAACCTTTGTGAAACTCTTTGATTTTGTGTGATATAATAGTATTGAATAAGTATTAGTTTGGAGGTTTGATATGTTATGACTGACGAAAGAAAACTAATAGAAGATGTGATAGACAGTGAACTTTACAACGAAGCTATAGAACGTGTGAATAGGGATGAACGAAAAATTTATACAGCAAAAGAAGCATTAGAATTATTAGAAATAAATGAGGATGACTAAACAAAATCCCCCAACCTTACTGACTCCTGTAAGATTGGGGGATTCTGCTTTGGAGGGAAATTCAAAATGACCGAGGCTATATCACTGAAATTAAATGTCCGCTAAAATTTCAGTTTTAGGTTTCTTTTTATCGGGGGTAACTTCGTTTTCTACACCTTGGAGAGCGTAACCTTCAATGGAAGTAAAGATTTCATCAGAAAGAATCTCGCCCATGGTTTCAAACCGTTTTTCTTTCTTTTTATCTACCAGTTCAGGTTCTGGATGTTTTACAACTAACATAAGTCCACCTCCTTCGTCGTACTTTTGCTGTTAACGGGGATATTCTTCCGTAGCCAACGCTTCTGCGTGAGCTTCCGCATAAATTTTTTCAGTTTCTTTCATTTCTTCCTTGATTTCTTCTGCAAGGCTAGGTTTCTTTGCTACGGGGGCACCACATTCATGACAAAATTTAGCGGTAGCAATGATATCTTTTTTGCAAGCGGGGCAAGTAGTTTTAGGGATATCTTCGCCCAGTTTGTTTACTTTGATATCTGCGATTTGTTTGTGCAAATCATTTACTGCTGCCATAGAAGCTGCAACAACTGCGAAGTTGTCTGCCAAGTGTTCCGGAGCTTTGCCAATATCAACATAGTGTTTATAAATTTCTTCGCCAATTTTTGCGTAATGTTCACGGATGCGTGCTTCGTGTTTTTCGATGCAAGCTTTTAATTTTTGGATTTCCATAGTTGCCTCTGCTTTCTCGCCTACACTTTTTGCCAGTGCTTCAGTTTTTTCAGTGGCGGTCTTTGCCATATCTTTAATTTGTTCAAAAAATTCCATTTGTAATTCCTCCTTTAAGGAAACAACCAAGTTTCTTGGTTCACCTAGATTATAGCAGGGGCGTAACTTTTTGTTGTTAAGGAAGGGTTAATTTATGTTGACGTATTTGCGACGAAAAGCTTTTAAATTGTACGGATGAAGCTTTTGCTTTTACAGTATGGCTTGTTTTAGAAAATTTCCTGTATCAAAAGTAACAAAAAGTTCATATATAAGGTGTTACAAAATCGACAAAGTATAGTATAATGATTACATAACATTAGGGGATGAAATTTAGAATTTTTAAGTGAGGTTAAAAATGTTTTTCGATACTTACGATACACCTGTATTCAGACCTCCTAGCGAAGCACGTAGTTTCATCCTGCGTGTAACCAGAGGTTGCGCTCATAATAAATGTACTTACTGCAATATGTATCGCGGAGTACCTTTCCAAATATTAAAAGATGAAGAAATTTCCCGCCAAATTGCTTTGGCTGCTCACTATGGTAAAGATAGAGTGCGTCGAGTATTTTTGGCAGATGGCGATGCTTTGGTATTGCCTACCGCGAAGCTTTTGAAAATTTTACAAGCTTTGAGAGATACCTTCCCTAAACTGCAAAGAGTTAGCTCTTACGCAGCACCTAAGGATATCCTGCGTAAAAGCGAAGAAGAATTGCGCCAACTTAAAGAAGCAGGCTTGCAGCTTTTGTACTACGGTATGGAAACTGGCGACGATATTACCTTAAAGGCTGTTAACAAAGGTGTTAACGGTGAAGAAGCTGTTGAAGCAGGTAGACGTGTTACTGCCAGCGGTATGAAGCTTTCCATTATGGTTATCTTAGGTTTGGCAGGCAAGGAAGGCTCTAAGCGTCATGCTTTGGAAACTGCAAAAGCAATTAATATTATTCAACCTACTATGTGGAGTGCGTTGTGCCTGATGCTTTATCGTGGCAGCGAACTTTTAGACCAGTTCGAACGTGGGGAATTCAATCCTCTTTCTCCTGCAGAATGTATGGAAGAATTGTACACCATTATGGAAAATGTAGATTTGCCGGAAGATAAGCATTGCTTGTTCCGTAGTAATCACATTTCCAACTACATTCCTTTGGCAGGTACCTTGCCCAAAGATAAGCAAAGACTGCTTAGAGAGATTAAATACAGTGCTCATGAATTGAGTAAATTGAAAAATTGGGACGTTTATAACAATACTGAGTATTGAGCATAAGCCTACGGGCTGACATATATTTTAGGAAGCGTTTAAATTTGAGGAGGGTTACGTTATGATTCGTGAAAGACGTAATAAAGAGAAACTTGCTTCATATTATAAGAAGTTTATGGAAGAAGGCATTGTTGACCCTAACGTGCATCCGTGGGTAGCAGAATCCTGGCAACGTTGCCGTGCTATGGGTTTGCCCAACGAAACTTTGTCCAGAATCAACAAACTTAGCAGAAGTGAGATTGAAGCTCACCAAAAAACTCACGAGTTCATTGTGAAATATGTTGATGGCTTGTATGAACAAAGCAAGCAACATTTTAACATTCACAATTTGAGTATGTTGCTCATCGACGAAAACGGTTATGTTATTAAAAACTATGCATTGCCGTTCTTCCAACGCGTTATCGAAGATATCCAAGGTATGCGCGTTTTGGAAGAAGATGTAGGTACTTCCAGTATCAGCGTTGCTCGCGAACATAATGTTCCGTTCTTGATGTTTGGTCCGGAAATGTGGGTTAAAGACCAACAC
Organism: uncultured Phascolarctobacterium sp.; assembly: GCA_937901335.1. Lineage (GTDB taxonomy): Bacteria > Bacillota > Negativicutes > Acidaminococcales > Acidaminococcaceae > JAHHUH01. The sequence continues at coordinate 3,989 of CALCHC010000029.1, forward strand.
AGCGGCGATGCTTGCAGTGCGCCTATTAGCGTAAATGGCAAGATTCGTTACATCATTTCTTTCTTTAGCCTTGACCAAACTGATTTGCCCTACGATTTACTGCTCAGCTTACTCTTGACCATGAAATATTCCATCGAACAACATCTTACTATGCTTGAACGTTGGACTATTAACCAAATCATGATGGAACAATTGCCTGTTTCCGTTTACTGGGTTGGCAAGGATGCAGAAATCAAATACTGCAACGATAACGCACGTAAACGTTTGGAAGGCAGAAAGAAATTGGAAGATGTGTTCCTGAACTACGAACATATCCCTGTGAAAAAAGCTTTGAGTGGCGTCCCCACCCATCGTCGCGAAATTACTTGGATTACCCAAGACCGTACTTACGAAGATATTACTACTGTTATGCCTATCAAAGTGGGCAGTGAAGTAGAAAGTGCTTTGGTACTTTCCATGTCCATTGAAGATTTGAAAACCACTATTGCTCACGCTACCGGTTACAGCTCTCGTTACAGCTTGTACTCAATGGTTGGTGAAACTAGTGAATTCTTGGCATTGCAACATAAAGCAACCCGCGTTGCCCGTACTGATAACAACATTTTGTTACAAGGCGAACCCGGTACCGGCAAGCAACGTTTGGCACATGGTATTCACCAAGCCAGCTCCCGTGCTGCTGCTCCGCTTATCGTAGTTAAATGCGTAAACGCTCCTCTCAAAGAACTGGAAGCAGAATTCTTTGGTTCTATGAGCGGTGATCAACCTATTGCCGGCAAATTGGAACTTTCCTTGGGCGGTACTTTGTTCCTTGACGAAGTAGAAAAACTGCCTGTGGAAATGGGTGACAAATTGGCAGACGCTTTGCTTCAAGGTATTGTGAACAAAGAAAGCGGCGTCGTTAAGAAATTTAACGTACGCGTAATTGCTGCCTGCGATTCCAACTTGAAACGTTTGGCTGATAAAGGTTTGTTCTCTCGCAAATTGTATGAACTGGTGCTTGATACTACCATGCGTGTTCCGCCTTTGCGCGAACGTGTTAAAGATATCGAAGTTATCGCAACACATATCCTTGCGGAAATGTCTGCGCAACATAATTTGCCTCCCAAACGCTTGTCTCCGGAAGCTGTTAGTCTCTTGATTAACTGCAGCTGGCCCGGCAACATCAAGCAATTGCAAGGCGTAATTGAACAAGCATTCTTCCATACTCCCGGTAGCATCATTGATGCAGAAAACATTAAACTGCCTGGCGACAGAACTTTGGAAAAATCTTGGAAATACGATAAAGATGCTTTCATTGCAGCGTGGAAATCTGCTGGTGGTAACATCAGTAAATTGGCGTGCATGCTGGATGTTAGCCGCGTAACCTTGTATCGTTATCTTAAAAAATACGGTTTAGGACCTAAATCTGAAGAATAAAACTTAAATTTTAAGGGTTACTTCCTTGCGGAGGTAGCCCTTTGTGTATTTTATGTGTTGAGGTTGTAAAAAGAGTGTATAAGTTGTATAAAAATACTTAATTAAGTTTGTGAATAAGTTGGTTTTAGTCTATAATAATGTTAATTCATAGAACGGACATTTTAAAAATATAGGAGGATTGGTTATGCGCTCTGATGATTTTTATATTAATATGTATGCGTTATGTGCAATCGCTCTACTACTTTTTATAGGCTTGTTTGTTCTGATTATGTTCTTGCGTAGCAAAAAGATGTCAGAAAAAGTGGAATCCATGCGTGACGTGGTACGCATTATGGGTAACGTATATTACGCTGTTTATCGTGTGAACTATGAAACAGGTACTTATATACGTATGAAAGGTGCGGGGCATGTAGGGAAAGACACTCCTGAAACTGGCAATTACAACGAACTTTTACAAAAGATGGTTAAGTACGTTGCTCCTGAAACTGCCACTGAATTTGCAGAAACCTTTGCTTTGGAAAATATCCGTCAGTTGGTAAATGGCAAGATTTTGGACTTTGGCGGCGACTTCCGTGGTTGGTATGCTAAAAGCAAGGAATATAAATGGGTAAACATTCGCTTGTTATCCGATGAATACATGCAAACTGGCGAAGTGCTGATGTGCTTCCGCGAAGTTGAAATGGAAAAACGTATTCAGTTGGAACATTTAAAGATTACAGAAGCAGCATTGGCTTCTATGGAAAAGTCTGCAGAATCGAAAAATTTGTTCTTTTCCAGTATGTCCCATGATATGCGTACTCCTTTGAACGGTATTATCGGTTTGTCTGAATTGGCTGGAAAACACGTTGATGAACCTGAAAAGATAAAAGAGTATTTGAAAAAGATTAATACTTCCAGTAAGCAGCTCCTGAACTTAATCAATGACATTCTTGATATGTCTAAGATGGAGCACGGTAAGCTGGAAACTAATAACGAACCTTTTGACCTGCAAGAAGCTTTGGAAGATTATATTGCTCCCTTGGAAATGCAGGCTAAAGATGATAAAAAAGATTTTATCTTCGAATACAGGGTAGACCATCATAAAGTATGTGGTGATTTTACTCGTATCGGTCAAATTTTAAACAACATTATTTCCAATGCAATCAAATACACTCCGGTTAATGGCACCATTGCATTTTCTGTTAAGGAAGTTGCTTGTCAAGGTAGTGTAGGCAAGTATCAATTTACTGTGGCAGATACAGGCTATGGTATGACTGATGAATTCTTGCAAAAAATCTTCGAGCCTTTTGAACGAGATATTCGCTTTGGTGCTCGTAAGGCAATGGGTACAGGTTTGGGGATGACTATTGTTAAAAACTTGGTAACCCAAATGAATGGTGAAGTTGAAATTACCAGTGCTATTAATAAAGGTACTTGCGTAGTTATAACCTTACCTCTTAACTTGCAAGGAGATTGCAAATTATGTGGCGACCAATGTAAATTGGGTGTTATTCAAACTGTTGTTGATAAACCTACAGATTTAACTGGTTGCAAGATTCTGGTAGCAGAAGATAATGAAATTAATATGGAAATCGTAACTGAGCTGTTACAAATGAAAGGCCTTGAAGTTATCCAAGCTTGGAACGGAAGGGAAGCCGTAGAAGCATTTGAAAAATCTGCTGTTGGAGAAATCAGTATGATTTTGATGGATATGCAAATGCCTGAAATGGATGGTTGTGAAGCTGCCCAAGCAATTAGAACCTTGGACCGTGGGGATGCGGCAAGCGTGCCTATTATTGCTGTAACTGCTAACGCCTTTGCAGAAGATATTTCTGCGACGATGACAGCGGGTATGAATGCACACATTTCCAAACCTATTAGTTTCAAAGTTTTAGAAAAAACTATGATGGATTTTATCACCAAATGATTTAGGAAGGGGAAAGATGATGAATATTTGGGATTTAGAAAAAATTACTGGTGCTGACATAGCGAATACTTTGGAAGATCGCTTTATGGGCAGTGAAGAGCTTTATGTACGTTTCTTGAAAAAGCTTTTGTACGATGAAAGCTATATGCAATTGAAAGATGCAGCACAATATGGCGATATGAAAGGTGTAGAATTGAAAGCTCATACTTTAAAAGGTGTGTGCGCAACCTTAGGTTTAACTGAACTTAGCGATAAGTTTAGTCACGTTGTAGAAATGGTGCGTCATGGTGAACATGATGATGTTAAATTGCGTGCTTGTGTAGAAGATGCAGGCAACAAGCTTCGTCACGTATTGCTTTTGATTCAAGATTTATAAGAGCATTAAAAAAGCAACTCACGTTTAGTGAGTTGCTTTTTTCTTTTTAGGCATATTCAATAAAATTATGGAGCTGCAAATTAAAAGTGTGCCAATCAATTTGTGCAAGGTAATAGGTTCGCTAAAAATTGCAATTCCAACAGCTGCAGCGACTAAAGGTTCAACAGTTGCCAAGATGGAAGCTCTGCCTGCTTCTACTTCTTCTAAGCCCCAAGTGTAGAGGAGGTAAGGAATTACAGTAGAAAGTGCAGCCAAACCGAGGGCTGCCCAAATTGTTGTAATATCAAAATATTTTAAGTCGCTTGTGAAATTTGCCAAGGGAATAGAACTGATGGAAGCAAAAATAAAAGCGTAAGTTGTGATTGTGAGGGTGGAGTAATTACGAATTGCATATTTGCCGAAAATACTATAGAGCGCGTAACCGATACCACTGCCCAAGCCGAAGAGCAAGCCTGCCAAAGAAAGGCTAACCTCGCTGTCAAAAGCACCGGTAACAAAAGCGCAGCCTAAGAAGGTTGCTCCAAGGGCAAAGCCTTTAGCAAAGTTAAAGCTTTCTCCAAACAGCACAAGGGACATAAGCATAACAAAGATAGGTGCTGTGTAAAGAAGCAGTGCTGCTACTGCTAAGGAGCTTAGTTCGATGCAGTTAAAGTAGCAAAAGTTAGAAAAGGTTAAACTTACAACACCCATACCTACTAAAGGTAGCATGGTTTTGAAGTTAATTTTAAAATGTTGCACGCCCATTTTTAAGAGAATGGGAATCATCAGCAAGGCAGATACTACTGCACGAATGGAAACGATTTGCATAGAAGTAAAGCCTTGGGCTGCAAGTGTTCTTACGAATAAACCGATTAAGCCCCAAAAGACGGCGCTGGCGATAATATATAAATATGCTTTTGTTTTCATAGGAACTGCCTCGTTGTAGTCAAAAAGTATTCAGTGATTTCTTCCGGTGATTCTTGGGTTTTGTTTTGCAACCACCATTCTACGGTTTCAACAAAGCAAGAAGCAATGTGGTTGATAACGTAATCTTTGGGTAAGTTATTATAGTTTAAAAGGTCTTTATCAGCATATTGGGTGATGATTAACTTTTTCAGATTGCATTTAAAGTATCGCAGGAAGATTTCATTGTTTTGAGAAGTGAGTAGTTCAATGATGTTACGATCGTTAACTTTTAAATGACAGAGCAGGTGGGTAAAGACAGTATCTTCTTTGCAATCGCAGATAAGATGATAATTATCTGTTTGCCCCATAGCAGTATCTATGATGTGTCCAAAAAGTTCTTCGCACAAATCTCGCAAAAGATAGTCTTTAGTTTCAAAATGTGCGTAGAAAGTAGTTCTGCCTATATTGGCAAGGTCAATAATTTCTTGGACAGAGATTTGGCTATAATTCTTTTTAGCTAAAAGAGAAGTGAACGCTGTAAAGATTGCTTCTCTAGTTCTGCGTTGTCGTCTATCCATAATTAAAACTCCCGAATAAATTTATAAAAGTGTTCTGTAACGAACAAGGCTAAAGTTTTGTGTATTGATTACCTGAAATTAGTTTTTTACAATAGGATATAGAACAAAGTGTTTTGTACAAAACATATTATAAGATTTTATAGAAGCATCGTCAATAAAAGGAGGGACGGACATGGATAAGGATAAACATCACCACGAAGATTGTTGTTGCAGTTGTAATTATGAGAATTCTTGTAGTGAAGATAGTTGTGGCTGTGGTTGTGGTTGCGGATGCGGCGAGGAACACGAAGGTAATACTTGGGAGCTGGCACTTGGCGGCGTACTCTTTTTGGTAACAGAATTATTTGGTGTTGTACCAGAAGCTTATGAATTATATGCGTTAGTACTTGCCTATTTACTTTTAGGTTGGCGTATTGTTTGGAAATCTCTCCAAAACATTGTTAAAGGCAATATTTTTGACGAGAACTTTTTGATGACTATTGCTACCTTAGGTGCCTTCGCCATTAAAGCGTGGGAAGAAGCAGTTGGAGTTATATTCTTCTACCGTCTTGGTGAATATTTTGAACATCGTGCTGTGGAACGAAGCCGTAGTCAAATTATGGAAGCAGTGGACATGCGACCGGAAGTTGTAAATCTTTTGGTTAACGATGAAGTAAAAGTAGTGCCTGCTTCTGAAGCGAAGTTAGGCGACATCCTTTTAGTGCGTGTTGGCGACAGGATACCTTTAGATAGCATTGTGGTAGAGGGTGTAAGTTTAGTAGATACTTCTCCCATTACCGGTGAACCTGTTCCTGTAAAATGTAAATCTGGCGATTTGGTAATGTCCGGCTGCGTGAATACTTCTGCCATGCTCAAGGTGCGTGTAGAAAAAGTCTTGGCAGAATCCATGGTCACAAAGATTTTGCGTAGCGTGGAAACTGCTGCTGAAAGCAAGCCTGCCATTGATAAATTCATCACTCGCTTTGCCAAAGTCTACACTCCTTTTGTGGTAGTGGTAGCACTTTTAACGGCAATAGTTCCTTCCATTATTACAGGCAACTGGGAGGAATGGGTTTATACTGCTCTGACATTTTTAGTAATTAGTTGTCCTTGCGCTTTAGTTTTGAGCGTGCCTTTGGCATTTTTCTCAGGCATTGGTGTTGCGTCTAAGAATGGTATTTTATTTAAAGGCGGTATCGTCATCGAAGCCTTGAAAAATATTCACGCAGTTGTTATGGATAAGACTGGTACCATTACCAAAGGCGAGTTTGTGCTGCAAAATGTTAAGCCTGTTAATGGCGTAGGTGCTGATGAAGTTTTAGCACTTTGTGCGGGCGTGGAACTTGCTTCTACTCATCCCATTGCAATTAGCATTGTTAATGCAGCTAACGAGCGTGGGTTAAAACTTATTCGCCCTGACAAGTTTGAAGAAATTGCCGGTGAAGGTTTGGTGGGTGAATGTGGTAAGGATAAAATTTTGTGCGGCAATCTTAGACTGCTGAAGCGTTTTGGGGTGGAACTTGCTGGTTACGAAGAAGCTTCCTCCGGCAGTGAAGTTTTGGTAGCGAAAAATAATCTTTACTTAGGGCAGCTTGTGATTAGTGACAGCCTAAAAGCTGATGCTAAGAGTGCAGTTGCGAAATTAAAAGAACAAGGTTTGGTTACTTCCATGCTTACAGGCGATAGTCAAAAAGAGGCAGAAAGTATTGCCTTACAAGCGGGTGTTGACGAAGTACGAGCAAAACTTTTGCCCCAAGAAAAATTGAGGGAACTACAGGCTTTGCGTGAAAAATTTGGTGCTGTAATGTTTGTAGGCGATGGTATTAACGACGCGCCTGTTTTAGCAGGAGCAGATGTTGGTGCTGCCATGGGTAGTGGTGCAGATGCTGCCATTGAAGCGGCGGATGTAGTTTTTATGAATTCGGAAGTTGCTTCCATTAACAAAGCCATTGCCATTGCTAAAGAAACCAGTAATATTGCTTGGCAAAATGTAGTCTTTGCTTTAGGTGTTAAGGGAATAATTATGGTGGCAGGCCTTTTAGGCTACGCTTCCATGTGGGGTGCAGTTTTTGCTGATACCGGTGTAGCAATGCTATGCGTGCTTAATTCCGTAAGAGTTTTATACAAAAAGTTTTAAAAAGAAAAGGTACACTAAGTTTTCTTAGTGTACCTTAATTATTTTTAAGCTTGACTTTCGTGATGAGGTTGGTGGCCTTCGGGAGGTAACGGTCTAGGATAATTGGGACCGGAAGCTTTCAAGGTAAAGCCACGCCCGAAGACGTCGTTAACATCGTGGATGATCATAAACGCATTGGGGTCAATGTCGCGAACGATGCTACGAATCTTAGCAGTTTGGGTAAGCTTGGCAACAACGAAGAGAATGTCACGTTGACGATGAGTAAAAGCACCTTCACCGTGCAGGTAGGTTACGCCACGGCCAACTATTTTGATAATTGCTTCTGCAATAGGTTCAGGGTTGTCGCTGATAATGATAATGTTCTTTTTGAAATCGAAGCCGATAACGAAAGCGTTACAGGTTTTGTTCATTACGAACATGGTGAGCAAGGTGTAGAGCACGGGCTCGATACCGAAAAGGAAGCTGCCTACGAAGAGCAGGAGGATATTAAAAATAAAGTTACAGTTATTAATGCTGATGGAGTAGTATTTTTGGATGATGGCACCTACAATATCCATACCGCCACCGCTACCACCAACGCGATACATTAAAGCTGCACCAATGCCATACATGGCACCGCCCGCAATGCAGGAGAGCATTTTGTCTTGGACGAGTACTGTTTCGGACAGGAAGTGGAAGAAGTCTATGCAGAAGGAGAAGGTAAGCATGCCAAAGAGGGCACCAACAATATATTCCTTATCCATGAATTTATAAGCGAGGATAAAAAGCGGAATGTTTAAAATAACGCTCATAATACCTACAGGCAAACCAAAAAGGTAGTAAGAGATTAATGCAACACCACTGATACCACCGCTTAATAGATTGTTGGGTAAATAAAAAGTGTTAAAGGCAATGCCCATAATTACGCAACCGATGGCAACCATCAGGTAGCGATAGAAAATGCTATTAAAAAAGTTTTTCATAAATGCTCCTTTAGAAAGCAGAGTTGTCTTTAAATAATAGAACCAAATATATAGTAACACTTTGGATAAAAAAAGCAATATTGAATAATTAAGGTGACTAAAATATAAATAAAATGGTAAAATAATATGGCGAACGTTCGTAAATGTACTTGCGGGGAAAGCCTAAGCAAGATAAAATAATACTGTATACAATCCATTTTGTGAATAAGGTGTGTGGATATGGCTGAAAAAATCATTGAAACGGCTTATGCGAAAATAAATCTTGGCTTGAGCATTTTGGGCAAGCGCAAGGACGGATACCACGAAGTAAGTATGATTATGCAAAGCGTTGGTCTTTGTGACGAAGTAATCATTACTGAGGGTGAAGGTATCCAAATCAGCACCAATCTTGAGGGTTTGACCTGTGGCAAGGATAACCTTGCGTACAAGGCAGCAGTTCTGTTGGCGGAAAAATATAATATAACTCCGAATGTTCATATCATATTGAACAAAAAGATTTTTATGGCAGCAGGTCTTGCCGGTGGCAGTAGTGATGCGGCGGCGGTACTGCGAGGCCTTAATAAATACTGGAATCTGAATTTGGGCGACGATACGTTGGAAACTTTGGCTGCAGAACTTGGCAGTGATGTTCCTTTCTGTATTTGTGGTGGCAGTGCCATTGCTAAAGGTCGTGGCGAAATTATTGTACCTTTGCCCGATATGCCGGAAACAATTGTTGTACTGGCAAAGCTTAGAAATTTAGATGTTTCCACTGCGTGGGTTTATAAAAACTATAATCCCGGTCGCGTAGTAAATAACCCGTCTATTGAACAAATTGCGGAAGAACTATCTAAAGGTGGTAAGGCTATTGCTCCTTATATGGGTAATGTTTTAGAAACTGTTACTATTCCTGCAAATCCGCAAATTGCTTCTATAAAAGCAGCGATGCTTAGCGCAGGTGCTTACTATTCCATGATGAGTGGTAGTGGCCCCACCGTTTTTGCTTTTGCTGAAAATCAAGAAATTGCAGAAAAAATTGTAGATGCTTTGAAAAATTTTGATGTAGAAACCGCTATCACAACAACCGTTAGGAGGAAAGAAATATAATGGCTGGACATTTACAACCTATTAAACTTGATAGCTACAAACCTTTGCGTGAGCTGGTATGCGAATGCATTCGTCAAGCAATCATCGATGGTACTTTTAGCCCCGGTGAACGCTTGATGGAAATTCAAATGGCTGATGAAATGGGCGTAAGCCGTACCCCCGTGCGTGAGGCAATTCGTAAGCTGGAATTAGAAGGATTCGTAGTTATGATTCCTCGCCGTGGTACTTATGTAGCGGATATTTCCATTCGTGACATTAACGAAATTTATGAAATTCGTGCTTGCCTCGATGAATTGGCTGCAGGTTTGGCGGCTGAACGTATTACCGATGAAGAATTGGAAACTTTGAACCGCTTGCTTGTTGAATTTGGTCAATACATCAGCGCTGGCGATATGGAAAAAATCGTAGAAATCGATACTGCTTTCCACGAAGTATTGTATATGGCAAGCCGTAACGCAAGATTGCACAGCATCATCAACAATTTGCGTGAACAAGTTACCAGTATTCGTGGTCGTTCCATGAGTCATCCTGGTCGTTTGAATGATACTATGTCTGAACATCGTGTGTTGGTAGATTTCATTGCTGCTCGCGACGTTGAAGGTGCAAGAAACGCTGCTCGCGTACACATTGAAAACGCAGAACATACTTTGATGCAATCCATCAGCCCCGTAAGATAATATGGAAAAATATAATGTAGTAATTTTGGCAGGCGGTCGTGCACCGTGGCTGAAAGAAGTTGCCGGCACTGACGTGCGTTGTTTGGCTAAGATTAATGGCAAGCGTATGCTTGACTACATAATAGAAGCTATTCGCGAAAGCGGTAGGGCAAAACGTATTTTGCTTGCCGTTGACCCTGCTGTAATTGCAGGTGTGGAATTGCCTGCTGATGTAGAAGTTTGCGAAGCAGCGCAAGATTTGCCGTCTACTTCCTACAAAGCGGTAGAAGCTTTGGGTTTTAAGGGAAAAGTTCTTTTCGTTTGCGATGACATTCCCTTTTTACACGGTGCTGCCATTAACGACTTTTTAGATAAGTGCGAGGCAAGACCTGGTGGCAATAGCTACTACCCTTTAATTACTAAGGAAGTTTGCGAAGCTACCTTCCCCCAAGCAAAACGCACTTATGCTAAAACAAAGGACGGACTTTTTACCGGTGGTAACATCATGATGATGGACGCGGAGGTTATTCCTGCTGCTTTGGCAAAAGGTCAGGAGATTTTCTCCAAGCGTAAAAAGCCTTTGGAGCTTGTCAAAATGTTGGGCGTAGGCTTTATTTTGAAATTCTTATTCCATCGTCTGACTTTGGCGGACGTGGAAAAACGTGGCAGCTTGGTTGTAGGCTTTGAAGGCAAAGCCATCGTCAGTGATTTCGCTGAGGTTGGCATGGACGTGGATAAACCTGCGGACTGGGAACTGGCACAAAAATATTTAGGAACTAATTAAAACTTCATACAGTACAATAAAATTTAGAAAAGAGGGCGATTATGGGAAGAGCTAAAAGAATGGAGCGTGTGGTTGCTTTAACTAAGATTTTGGTAGACCATCCTCAACAATTATTTTCATTTTCCTATTTTTGCAAAAAGTTTGAAGTTGCAAAATCTACTTTAAGTGAAGATGTTGTGGCTGTTAAAAACGGTTTGGAACTGTTTGGCTTGGGTAAGGTAGAAACCTTGGCTGGTGCAGCTGGCGGCGTACGTTTCATCCCCGGTCATAAGGCTGAGGATGATAATGAGTTCTTGAAGGAATTGGCAGTTAAGCTTGCTTCTCCTGATAGAATTTTGGCAGGCGGTATGCTTTATGTAACCGACATTCTGTGCGACCCGCAAATTGTTGTAAGATTGGGCGAAGTCTTTATGAGCCGTTTACAACATTTGGCACCTGACTATGTTATGACCGTGGAAACCCGTGGTATTTCCTTAGCGCTTTTAGTTGCCAGAGCATTTAATGTACCTTTGGTAATGGCTCGTCACGATAATTCTATTATTGAAGGTCCTAGCGTAAATATTAACTACGTATCCGGATCTCAAAAAGAAATTCGCAATATGTCTTTGGCTAAACGCGTAATGCAACCGGGTAGCAAAGTGCTTATTGTAGACGACGTTATGAAAGCTGGCGGTACTGCTCGTGGTATGATGGAATTGGTAGCAGAAGTAGATGCTACTGTTGTTGGTAAGGCTTTCCTTATCGAAACTGCACAACCTGAAAATAAATTGGTGGATGATTACACTGCTTTCTTCCGTCTGTATGATGTGAATGAAGAAACTCGTAAGATTACCATTGAACCCATTTTGGGTTAAGAAAGGGGCAAGAAGATGTCTGAATTGATTGCTGTAATTTTGGCTGCAGGCAAAGGCACTCGCATGCGTAGTAAATTGCCTAAGGTTTTACATAAAGTGGGCGGAAAAGAAATGCTGCAACACGTAATTGATGCTGCTACCGTAGCTGGTGCTAATGATAAAGTTGTAATCGTTGGTCACGAAGCTGAATTGGTAGAAGAAATGGTTGCAGGTCAAGGCAAAATTGCCCTGCAAGCAGAACAACTTGGTACTGGTCACGCAGTAATGCAAACTAAAGAAGCTTTGGCTGGCTTCACCGGTACTGCTATGATTTTGTGTGGCGACACTCCGCTTTTAGATGGCGAAGAACTGAAAAAATTCTACGAAGGTCACAAAGCAAACGGTGCTGCCGCTACCGTACTGACTGCTGTAATGGAAAATCCTTACGGCTATGGTCGCATTGTTCGTGACGAAGCTGGCAATGTGCTTGGCATTGTAGAAGAAAAAGACGCTACTGCTGAACAAAAACTTATTAAAGAAATTAACACCGGTATCTACTGCATTGAATGTCCCTTGATGTTTGATGTTTTGGCTACCTTGACTTGCAATAATGCTCAAGGTGAATACTATTTGACTGACGTGCTTTCTAAATTGAATGAACGTGGTGAAAAAGTTGGCGGCGTTGTAACTGAAGACAGCGATATGGTTATGGGTATTAACTCTCGTAAACAACTTGCTGTGGCTGAAGGCGTAATGCGTAACCGTATTCTTGATAAATTGATGGATGCGGGTGTAACCATTATGGATCCTGCAAGCACTTTCATCGAAGGTACCGTGCAAATTGGTGCAGATACCATCATTTATCCTTACACTTGGTTGGAAGGCAACACTGTAATCGGTGAAGATTGCGAAGTTGGTCCTAATGTGCGTTTGACCAATGTAAAAGTTGGCAACGATACTCATATGCAATTTGTATATGGTCATGACTGCGAAGTTGGCAATGGCGTAACTGTTGGTCCTTATGTTCACTTGCGTCCTGATACCGTGATTAGCGATAAAGTTAAGATTGGTAACTTTGTAGAAGTTAAAAACTCCAACGTAGGCGTTGGCACTAAACTGCCCCACTTGACTTACATTGGTGACAGCGATATTGGCGCAGGCGTAAATATGGGTTGCGGTTGCATTACTGTAAACTACGACGGCAAAAAGAAACATCGTACTGTTGTAGAAGATAATGTTTTCGTAGGCTGTAACACCAATTTAGTAGCACCTGTTACCGTAAAACAAGGTGCTTACATTGGCGCAGGCTCCACCATTACCAAAGAAGTTCCTGAAAACGCACTTGGTATTGGTCGTGCAAAACAAAAAAATATTGAAGGCTGGGCAGAAAAACAACGCCAAAGCTAAGGTTTTAAGCCAATTCGACCTAGAATTTACTTGTAGAAGCAATGTGCTTAGGTTATAATTATACGAAGAGAAGGACATGTTATATTGTTCAATTTTGGAGGGATTAGGGCATGTTAAATGATGTAAACAAATTCAAAATTTTCTGTGGTAACGCAAATCCTGATTTAGCACGTGAAATCGCTGCTTATCTTGGCACCACCGTTGGTGACGCAGTGATTAACCGTTTCAATAATGGCGAAGTTCAAGTAATGATTAACGAAAGCGTTCGTGGTAAAGACGTATTCATCGTACAACCCACTTGCGGTCCTATCGTTAATGATAACGTAATGGAATTGTTGATTATGGTAGACGCTTTCAAACGCGCTTCTGCTAATCACATTACTGCAGTTATTCCTTACTATGGCTATGCTCGTCAAGACCGTAAAGCTCGTGGTCGCGAACCCATCACCGCAAAATTGATGGCTGATTTGCTGGAAGCAGCAGGCGTAACCCGTGTTGTTACTATGGACTTGCACGCAGCACAAATCCAAGGCTTCTTCAATATTCCCTTTGACCATATGCCCGGTGCTCCCACCATGGCTGAATACATTAAAGAAAAAAATCTGGAAGACGTTATCGTTGTTTCCCCGGACTTGGGTGGCGTAGGTCGTGCACGCAAATTTGCTGACCTCTTGAACGCTCCTTTGGCTATTATCGACAAACGTCGTCCGGAACCCGGTGTTGCAGAAGTTATGAACCTTATCGGCGATGTTGCAGGCAAAAACTGCATCATGGTTGACGATATGGTTGATACCGCAGGTTCTTTGACCGAAGCTGCTCGTGCATTGAAAAAATTCGGTGCAAAAGATATCTATGCTTGCTGCACTCACCCCATCCTCACTGATCCTGCATTGAGCCGCATTGCTCAATCCGATATCACTGAATTGGTTGTTACCAACACCATTCCTCTGCCGCCTAACAAAGTTCATCCGAAAATTAAAGTGCTGACCATTGCACCGATTTTGGCTGAAACTGTACTGCGCATTTACAACGAATGGTCTGTTAGCCAATTGTTTGATTCCAATCAATAAGTTTGTTTTTAGAATTTTAAAAGGCTTGCCTGTTGGCAAGCCTTTTCTTGTATAAACATAGTGATAAAACGAGAAGGCTCCCTCTTGAGGGAGCTGTCGCGGAAGCGACTGAGGGAGTTTTTGTGCGAATACTTTATGTTTTGATTTTTATATCAATATTAGCTACAATTGCATTATGGTTAGGCAAATACGGTGTTATTCGCAAAAAGGTTGCGCTAATTTCTGCAATTGCTTCGCTATTTGTTGGTGGGGCGTTGCTTGCTATGG
>CALCHC010000030.1 GCA_937901335.1 uncultured Phascolarctobacterium sp.
GTAAAAGCAGAACCGTAGTTTCAAAAGGCTTTGCGGTTTTATCCAGTGTTACTGCCATGCCCACAGGGTACTTGCCCTTTTCAGAAGTAAGCTCTATTTGTCGAGGCAAAGGTTCAATAACGGGGAATTCGCTATACAAACCTACAACATCGTTATGAACTAAAGCTGCAGCAAAATCCTTGGCAGCATTTAAAGAGCAAATCACCATCCGGTTACGAGCAGCCCATTCGTCTACAGCAAAAAGTCCGTTAACATCGGTAGCAGTAGTAACACAAGCTTGACCACCAATATGACTTGCAAGCACGCGTGCCAATTCATTGGAACCACCAATATGACCAGCCACCAAAGGAATAATAAAATTACCACGTTCATCTATGGATATAATTGCAGGATCCACCAGCTTACTCTTTAAAAAAGGAGCAATGGAGCGCACTGCGATACCTACAGAACCAACGTAAACGATGGCTTGGCAATTTTTAAAAGCTTCTTCCGTCACTTGGTAGTGGTTACCAACCATTGCTGGAAGCTTTGCTTCTTCTGCATACTTGGGTAAAGTTTCCACTTGCACTTCATAACCAAGATTATGCAAAAGCTCGCCAACCTTTTTACTCAACTCTGCTCCACGCAGAGAAAAGGAATAAACTGCGGCACGCATTTTATTTAACCTCAGGTTTCAAGTCTAATTTGCTGGGATCAGCTTCACGGAACATATGGGTATAAGTGGGATTGTATAATTCACTGCGTTCATATTCATGACCTAAGAAACCACCAACGGTAATCAAAGCAGTTTTGGTAATATTGTGTTCTGCTGCACTTGCGGCAATAGTGCCAACGGTACAACGAACAACTTTTTCATCAGGCCAAGAAGCTTTGTAAACGATAGCTGCCGGAGTATCTGCAGTGTAACCGCCTTTAATAAGTTCGGTTTGCAATTTTTCAAGCATACCACTGCTTAGGAAAATTACCATGGTTGCACCATGTGCTGCGTAATCAGCAATTTTTTGTCGGTTAGGAACAGGAGTTCTGCCTTCCATACGAGTGATAATTACGGATTGGCTTACATTGGGCAGAGTGTATTCTGCATCAAGAGCAGCAGCTGCTGCGCAGAAGGAGCTTACGCCCGGAACAATTTCAAAATCTAAACCATAGCTACGCAACAAATCAATTTGTTCACGATGTGCACCATAAACACTGGGGTCACCGGTGTGCAAACGTACAACCAATTTACCTTCTTGAGCAGCAGGAACCATTGCTGCGATAACTTCTTCCAAAGTCATGGAAGCACTGTCCATAATTACACATTCCGGTTTAGCATAAGCAAGCAAGCCGGGATTAACCAAAGAACCTGCGTAAATAATCAAGTCAGCTTTTTCCAACAATTCTTTACCCTTAACAGTAATCAAATCAATTGCACCAGGGCCAGCACCAATAAAATAAATCATTCTTCATTCTCCTTTTCTTTACATTTATGCAATTCTATCAGTTCATCTGCAAATTCTGTTTTACCTAAAATCCCATGAACATGAGAGAACATTAATGCACCTGTTTTTATCTTTCCATGCACTCTATGTTGCATGTAAAAATCAATTTTCTTTGCAACTTCCTGCATGACAGGTTCAAATAACCCTTCACGCTTCAAAATTTTAGTAACCTCGTCAGTAGTCAGGCAATCATAAATTTCTTGCCCCACTTCTTTGGAAGCACCATGTAACATTGCTTGCAATGCCATAACTTCAGTACGACAATCAGCATATTTGGAATGGGTATTCATTACGCCTTGTGCAAGCTTTACCAATTTACCTGCGTGACCAATAATAAGCAAAGTTTCAAAGCCACAGAAAACTGCGTAATCTAAAAGTTCGCCTACGTAATTACTACAGGTCACTCTGTCAGAAATATCCAGCTTCAACACATCACGGCTGTAATCTTCACCGTAGTTACCAAAAAAGACCAATAAGTTTTTGTTTCCCCTAGCCTTTTGTGCTTTTACTTCCACGTGAATAGTTTCTATAAGCGCTCTTTCACTCATAGGCTCCACAATTCCGCTTGTACCTAAAACAGAAAGACCACCAACAATACCCAAGCGTGGATTAAAGGTTTTCTTGGCAATCTCCACTCCTTCCGGAATAAAAATTGTTACCTGCAAGCCACCTGTATAATTTGCTTCTTCCATAACCTTTGTCAGTTCGGAAGTAATCATTTTGCGAGGAGTAGGATTTATGGCAGGCTCACCAACGGAGCAAGCAAGTCCCGGTTTGGTAACCGTACCAACACCAATTCCACCACAAAGCTTGATGCCAGGTTCAGAAATTTTCTCAACCTTTGCGTAAACCAGCACACCATTTGTATCATCAGGATCATCACCGGAATCTTTACGAATGGCACAGCATACATAATCATCAGTAAGAATTACTTCTAAAGGCTCCAAATTAAGAACAATACCTTTAGGTGTGTCAATTCGCACAAGTTCAATCCGTTCTCCTGTTAACAGCATCACCGCCGCAGCCTTGGCAGCAGCAGTTGCGCAACTTCCCGTAGTATAACCACAGCGCAGGTTTTTACCATACGAAAATTGATATTCTTCCACTACCTCAACTCCTTTAATGCTCGCTTGTGTCATGTAATCTTTTATAAATACCATTCAAAGCCAAAAGCTCTTCATGTTTACCCATCTCTGCAATCTCGCCATTATTAAGTACCACAATTCGATCTGCGTTCATAATAGTAGAAAGCCTGTGTGCAATGATGAGCGTAGTACGATTTTGAGAAAGCTTATCCAAAGCGCCTTGAATTTGTTTTTCCGTCCTAGTGTCCAAAGCAGAAGTTGCTTCGTCCAAAATTAAGACAGGCGGATTTTTCAAGAACACTCTAGCAATGGCAATACGTTGCTTTTGTCCACCACTAAGCTTCACCCCACGCTCGCCAATTTCTGTAGCATAACCGTGTTGCAAACGCCCGATGAATTCATCAGCCGCAGCATTCTTGGCTGCTTCCACAATCTCAGCTTCCTCAGCATCCCATTTGCCATAGGCAATGTTAAAGCTTACAGAATCAGAAAATAGGAACACGTCTTGTTGTACTAAACCAATTTGCTTACGCAAACTTTGTTGTTGGTACTTATTTATATCGATACCATCAAGCAAAATTCTGCCTTGTTCAGGTTCATAAAAACGCAGGAGCAGATTAGCAATAGTAGTTTTGCCTGCACCTGTAGTACCTACAAAGGCAACCTTTTCACCGGGAGCAATGCGTAGATTAATATTTTTCAAAACCTTTTGACCATCTAAATAACCAAAAGTTACGTTATCAAATACAATCTCGCCTTTAATTTCTTCACATGCGACTGCGTTTTCAGCATCAACAATCTCTTCGGGAGTTGTAATAATTTCATGGAAGCGTGCAAAGCCTGCCATACCCCTTTGATACATCTCCGCAAATACAGTCATGCGCAAAAGCGGTTTCATAAAAAGGTTTACATATAATAGGAAGGCAACCAAATCACTTAAAGTTAATTCATTTGTCACAATAAGCAAGGTGCCACAGCCCAACAATGTCAAATTGGTAATGTTGGTAAAAAAATTAACGGAACTATTGAAATAAGAAAGTACTTTGTAAGAATTAATGCGAGTATCACGCAATTCGTCACTTTTATCGATAAACCGTTGTCGTTCCTCAGCTTCAGCAGCAAAGGCCTTAACTAAACGTACACCACCTAAAGCTTCGTCAACTTGTGCAGCTAGTTCACCGGATTTAGCACGGTTTCTTCTAAAACCATTTTTCATCTTGCGATTAACAACAACAGTGTGTACTGCTTTCACCAAAAGCAAAACAGCTATCAAAGCACCAAGTGTAGGATTCATCCAAAGTAAAACACCAATAGTACCTGCCATGGTAATGCAACAAATGAACAAATCATTGGGTCCACGATAAGTAAGCTCGCTGATTTCCACAATGTCACTTGTCAATCTAGAAAGCAGCTGTCCTGTTTTCACGTTGTCGTAATAACGGAAGGACATCTTTTGCAAATGACTAAATAAATCTCGGCGCATATCATTTTCAATAGAAGCACTCATAATATGTCCAAAATAGTTTATGCAATAGAGCAAACCAAAGTTAAAAATGTACAAGCCAAAAAGGATGCTAATCCAATAAATAATTTCATTTACATTTTTCTGCGGAAGCTCCACATCCATAATGTGTTTTACAATTACGGGGAATATCAAATCTAAAAAAGCAGCAATACAAGAACCAAGTACAACGCCCCAAAAATGTAATTTATAGGGACGGTAGTAAGCAATAAAATCTTTAAGCATTACTTACCACCTCCTTGGGCAACATCCCAAATGTGCAAGCGATATGCTCCTAAGATTTTCCCAGTAGGTGTTAAAGCAGGAGCTTCTACTGCAGCAACCTTTGTTCCATCATCACTGATATCAATGGCTTGACAAGGACCTTCTGTGGGAAAGAACAGCTTTTGCTTACCATCTTTTAAATCCACCAAAAGCATTCCGTGGGCTTTGTAATTATGGGTACGTACATTACGACCAATAGCACAAGCTACAAGATTATCCGCAAAGGCAAGTTCTTCCATAGTTCCCTCTGCCTTAAATTGATATTTGAAATTACCCTCAGTATCAAAAAGGAAGATACTGTTATTACTAGGATGCTCTAAAGGTGTAGGTAGTTGCCAGTTTTCACGGTTAAAGGTATTGATTGTAGTAAATACCACACCGTAATCTGTTACGAAACCATCTCGTCCGGAAGCATTAATCCAAGTATTATCCACGTGGGCAGGTGCGGAGACGAAGCGAGACCATAGCAGTTCTCCCTTGTCATCAAAAAGCAAGCCCCTACCGTCACTACAGGAAGCAGCCAAAAACTTGCCATCCTTGGAATAATTAGGACTACTGCGCACAACAGTATTTTCAAAGGGTGGAACAGGCGGAACCCACACGGAGTTAAGCATTTCGCCAGTCTTCTTATTTAAGAAGTACAAGGTATCCTTATATTTCATATCCCTGCGATAATCGTAAGCAGAGGTAGAAATTACAACCTTACCATTATCGTCGTTAACATCGCACCAATTAATCCAGCAATCTATATTTTCATTAGCAGGAAATTGCCACAAAAGCTTGCCGTCCCTAGCGATGGAGAGCATTCTTGCGGCATAGCTCCTAGTTCCATCCTTCGTCATTTTAAAACGATAGGAGTTGGCATAAACATTATCGTTTTTATCCACTGCGATATGCACGATGGAAGGATGGGAACGCAAAGCAGCTTCCGTTCCTACATAATCTGCAGCCTTATGTTGCCACAGGATATCACCGGTTTTAATGTTAATGGCAAAAAGGTTTCCTTCAGGGCTGTTTTCACCAATGAACGCAACCTTACTATCATTGGTGATGTTAGCAGAAATAAGCTTGCCAATGCCAAGGGAACGTTTCCACAACGCCTTTCCTTCATTATTAAAAAGGAAAAGTTCACCACGTTCCGTACCAATCAACCAACCATCTTCGGAAGCAATGTAACGAACAAGAGCTTTAGTAAAGCCCATGCGATCGTAATTTATAACAGGGATATCACCAAGGTAAGCACTTACGCTATTTTCATTATCGCTAATATTAAATTGATTCCACGGTGTTCTGCTGCCCGTAATCCAGTACAAAGCACACCAGCTCACCGCTAAAGTAAATAGGGCAATCCAACCCTTTAATTTATTCATAAGTATAATTTCGTCCAATCGTAAGCTTGTCTTAACACGCCAAAGTAAAAGCCTTGCTCAGACAATAGATAAGAAATTTTACTGCTGACAATCACAGCCACAAGTATGCCTAAAGTTATACAACACAGCTTTTCACGCCAATCCCACACCACATTTTTATGATTAGCATTGGCAAGAAAAAAGCCCCTGCTGACAACGGAAAGTGCCAAGGTTTGGGCACGCCTTAAACAACGAGCCAGTAAAGGCTTGGCTATATAAGGCAAATGTCTAATAACCGCAGTTCTGCCACTATGACTATCACTGCGTAATTGTAGCGCAGTAATAACTTCACCGGTTTCTGCAGCAAGTACGGGTAAAAAGCGAATGGCAGTTACAAGCATAAAGGCAACCTGCGGAGAAAGTCTCCACGCAGTTAAAGCTTGTAAAAGTTGGCGTGGATCACTTGTCCAACATACCAAAAGCCCCAAGCTCATCATACTTGCAGAGCGTAAGCCTTGGACTGCTCCGTACAAAATGCCTTCTCTATACACATACAAGCCACCGGTCAAAGTTCCTAAGAAACCTGCATTAGGCTCAATAAGTACGAATAAAGGAGTGCGTGTACTTTGAGCAAAAAACAAGGCTTGGCTGAACATACTTCCCCATAAACCAAGTAACAGTAAAATTGCCAGTACCTTCCATTTGTAAATGGAAGTCTTGGCACAGATATGCAGTGCTAATGTCAAAGAAAAAAGCACAAACAGGCTGCGAGGATTATCTATGGTAATGGTCAAGATAGCGAAAAGAAAAAGTACTATCAATTTAGTACGACCATTTAGTTTTTGCATCCAAGGAGCAGCATCAGTGCCTTCCCACAGCTGACGAACTGACATAGCACTTCACCTCCTCTGCAGCAATACAAGGTGGAACGTTAATTTCTTGGCATACATCTAACAAAGAAGAAGCTGTCAAACCACCTGCGTTAAGCAGTTGGCGATTGCTAAGCACTTCATTGGTCGGAGCATCTGCAAGAATTTGACCTTGACTAAGAACAATAACCCTATCAGCAACTTCCGTTGCCAGCTCTACGTCATGAGTACAAATAAATACGCAACCACCATTATTTTTATAATCTAAAAGTAATTTTTTAATTTCCTTCAAGCTTTGCTCGTCCTGTCCCGTAGTAGGTTCATCTAAAAGCAAAAGCTTTGGTTTTTTAGCAAGCATTGCTCCTAAAACTACACGCAAGCGTTGACCTTTGCTAAGGGCTAAAGGAAAATCTTTGGCGTAATCTTCAAGATTAAGCTTCACCAGCAAGGCTTTTACTTCTTCAGGAGTAATGTGTTTATTTTTCCAACACAATTCTTCCCAAACTGTATCTGCTAAAAGCATTAAGTCCGGTTCTTGACGAAGGTAGCCAATTTTGCCCAAGCCTTTGCTAATAGGAGCATTGTCTAAATTAACAACACCATCTTCCACATTAGCCAAGCCACCTAACAAATTCATTAAAGTGCTTTTACCAGCACCATTAAACCCCATTAGGGCAGTAATTTGTTTTTCACATAAATCAAAATTTAAACCGTGCAAGGTTTCCACGTTAGCACCAGGATATTTATAACGAAGCTTTTGCACTTCCACAATCCTTTTAGATTTACAACAAGCCTTGCAAATTTTGGTGCCAGCTTCCGAAATTAAACACTCTTCTTTAATGAGGTTTACGACCTTTTGATGCACGGAAGAAAGTTCCGAAAGCTCCAGCAAACGACAAAGCTTTACGTTTTGCGGTTCACGTAAGCCTACTTCTTCCTTGCCATCTAAAGTACTCCAAGCCTTTTCAGTAGCACCATCGTAAATAATTTGTCCGTTTTGCATAACAGCTAAACGTTTAAAATAGCCGGCAAGCTCATTTACACGATGCTCCACCATTAAAATAGCAATCTTTTCTTCGCGATTAAGTCTAAGGAGCAAATTTAAAAAGTCTTGCACACCTTGGGGGTTCATTTGGCTGACAGGCTCATCCAAAATTAAAAGACGAGGCTTGGTAATCAAGATGGAAGCCAAAGCCAAACGTTGACGTTGTCCCCCGCTCAATTGATGAATGCTATAGCTTTCAAAACCAGCCAAACCTACCAAACGCAAGGTTTCACTTACCTGCTCACGAATATAGTCTTGCTGTAAGCCTTGGTTTTCTAAAGCAAAACCAACCTCATCAGCAACAGTCATGGCAAAAAGCTGGTCATCAGGAGATTGGTACACGGTACCAACCATAATGCCAATCTTTTCCGGTGTAAAATGTGTAATATCTTCACCATTAAGATAAATGCTGCCACGAAGCTCGCCCTTGTCGTGATTGTTTAGCAAACCACTAATTGCTTTAATCAGGGTGGATTTACCACAACCACTGCGACCTGCCAAAAGAAGCATCTCTCCTTCTGCAAGCTGTAGGTTAATTTTCTTTAAAGTAAATTTGTGACGGCTTAAGTAACGGTAGGATAAATCTTCAATTTTCAACATAAGTTATTCCCCCATTACTTGGCGCAGTTTCAAACCAAGTTTATAACCAAGCCAACTACCAACACTGCTATAGAGCAAACCATTTATTAGCATATACAACGCTAAATACCAATCTGCATAGTACAAACGATAGAAGAACATCATCTGCTCAAGATTTACAAAGGTGATAAAAGCATCTGCCACGCCCATCATCACGCAGATGAAGAACATATAATTATTTTTAGAATGATTTTGTTTATAGAAGCCACTCAAATATAAAGTTGCTTCCAGCACTACAATATAAACGCAGCAGCTCAAAATTCCTAAAGGTGAAAAATGCCCCAACATCAAACCTGAAAGCATAAACTTCACCACATACATGAGGCTAAGCACGCCAGGTTTTTGAAACAAAATCAAAAGAGACATTATCAAAAGATATTGCAGCACACCGTTTAGGAGGCCAGTCACCAAACCGGAGAAAGGACCTAAAAATACGTGTAGAATATCGCCCAAAATAGTAGTGGGCAAAGTAATGCCGCCAAAGGCAATAGCCGCAAAAAGAGCAACGGTGATTGCACCCTTAGCGCCAATCTTATAAATAGTGTCCTTAATTTTATAGCTAAAAGCGAAAACCAAAGCCAAGCAGACAAAAGCAAAACCAACTGCCACCAAACCAATGCTATGTTTTTTGGCAATTACAACAGGTGCTTCGTAACGTTTCTCTTGTCCATTACCACTTAAGGTAATGCGCAAATTATACTCGCCCTCCAAAATATTTAAGTAGTCCATATATATTGGAAGAATAAAGCGTGGAGCCTTATTGCCATCTAAGGAAATTAAAGCAGTAGTCTCCCTGCTTTCCACATTACCTTCCTGCCAACCTTGCTCAGCATCATCACTAACCTTGCCTGCAGTACACAAGCCAGGCACTACTTCACCTGTGTTTTTATCAGTAAGCTCTGCCTTGAACTTTAAGACACGTACATCACTTTGAGGATTGCGCAATTCTAAAAGTAAATGGGCCGCAGGATGATTAAACACAGCAGACCAATTTGTCGCACCATCACCGGTCATACGGTTACGGAAGCTTTCCAAGGAAGTGTCACGCACATAAACTACGCCATCTTCTGCCCTATCATCCTTCAACCCTAAATTATCAACAGGGAAGGTAACGCTTTGGATATACCAGTTAAACTTGCGCTTATCTAATTTAGGCTTACCCTTTACAATGGCACTGGCAGCAGCATGCCCCGCTTCGTAAGTAAAAGTAAGCTCCTTACTTTCCTTCCACGCACCACTACTAGCTTCGACAAGCACCTTCTTTTCACCCAAAGCTACCCCTTCCGGAGACTCAATGTACAGCAAATCAAAGGTTTGTCCGTAATCTACCGGCAAAGTCCATTTTGTAGTAGCAACTACTTTGTCGCCTGCGTCTTCTACTTGCCACTTATCACTTTTCAAAGGCATAAACCCTTGGGGCAAAGTAAGCTTTATCTCAGCAGACTGTAAGTCTTTATTGCCATGGTTAACTATATTCACATAAAGAGGGACAGTGCTTGCTTCATAAACAGTGTGCACACCCTTCTTTTCCAAATGGTACGGATATTCAGCTTCTAACTTCAAACCAGCGCAAGCTACTTGCACATAAGTAAGAAGAAGCAGTACCATCATCAAAATTCGCATCTTTTTACTTCCTAACTATTTCTTGTTTGCTTCTTGAGCAGCTTGCTCTTGCGCTGCTCGTTCATATGCTTCCACATCAGCTACAAACTTTTGGCATACTTCATACAATGCTTCTGCAAAAGACTTCTCCGGAATGGGAGCAAACTTATTCTTGTTTTTCTTTTCGTCTATTTGTCTATCTTTATTGGTAAAAACTTGCATGGTCTTTACGGTGTAAGTTTTTTCTTGCATTTTGTACTGCATTTCCATTTTGCAATACAGCACCTTTTCTTTGCCTTCAAGCTTTTCAGAATAATCTTGTTTTAACTTTTTCAGAACATCTTTATTAGTAAAAACAGTCTTTACTAATACATTGACAATGTTTCTGTCATATTGGTCATTTTTATCTAAGGCAAAATCTAATGAACCCATATCGTAGGCATAAACACCTAAATCGTTTTCTACAACCACACTCCAACGAGCAGCTTCTACCTCTTCTGCTGTGGGTTTGGGCATCATACTAATTTCCCAATCAATAGCTTTTTGTTTTGAAACTTCATCATTGGCATAAGCATTACCATTGAACATAAAGACAGCTACCAACGTGCACAACATTACTAAAATCTTTTTCATATAAGCCTCCTTACATTTGCTTGCCAAAAATAACCCATAATCCTTCGATTATATTGGCAATTATAGACTATATAGTAGGTATATACTCAAGGGAAAATTATTAAGCCCCCTACCAAAAAGATAGAGGGCTTCAACTATATTAACCTAACAATTTCCAGAGTATTTTATTTTTCTATCGTCTGCAGTGCTTCCCACGCTTGGCTTGCTTTTTTCACGAAAAGGTTTTGTACAGCTGTGTTTTCTCCTAAACCGTGGAGATATACGTCAACATTGTAACCTTCTTTTTTCAAGATGGATTTAAAGGAATCTTCTTCATCACCAGCCATATCATTGATAGCGTGATCACCTGCAACCATCATAAGCGGCATCAAAGTTACATTTTTAATTTTGCGTTCTTTAAGTTCTTCCAAAGCATTTTCAAAAGAAGGCCAGCCTTCTACAGTAAAGATGAAAGCATTGTTATGACCAAGAGCATTCAATTTATCTTGCATTACTGCATAATAAGCATTTGCCGGATGAGGAGTACCATGTGCCATAACAAGAATTGCATCCTTTTTACCGCCTTGGGGGAACTGAGTTGCCAAAGCTTCCATAGTTTCTGCAACATCATCGTCTTTATCTTCTTGACCTTGCCAATACATTAACGGAGTGCCGAAGGTAACCTTTTTAAAATTGTCTTTATACAAATTGAAGACAGCTTTTTTATAATCGTATTCCAAGCCAGGAATAATATCCAAAGAAGTCATTGCTACGCGAGAATAGCCTTCTGCTTTAAGTTGTGCCAAAGCTTCTTCCGGAGTGGGGATTTCCAAGCCTTCATTAGCTTTAACACGGTCAATGATAATGTGAGAAGTGTAAGCAACCACAACTTTAGTATCAGGATACAGGCTCTTAATAGCATTGACAGTTGCATCAATGGTCTTTTCGCGAGTTTCTTTAACAGTTGTGCCAAAGCTCATAACAAGGATTGCATCTTTATTTTCCAAATTTTGGAGTGCTGCAGTTTCGTGAGTGAGCAAACCAATTTGTGCAGCTTGCTTCAAAGCAACAGTAGGAGCTTTTACATCTTCACTTAAAGTAAAGCTTCCTGCATTACCAACTGCGCTAAAGCCACAACCTACTGCCATGAGCAAACCCATTGCCAACATTTTCTTAAAGTTCATTTTCATAAAAGTCATCTCCCTTTTATTGATTGCTTGCCAAATTTTACATAGCACAAATTTTATGGAGCAAGGCAGTTTCCTTTGCCTTCTCCTTTGCATTAACCTTAGTCGTAATTTCTAAATTATTATTCAGCGGATTACGTGTTACCTGAATATCCGCATCGTAAGCCCTGCTAAGCAGTTCTTCTGTAAAAGCTTCCTCAGGAGCGGCATCGGCAAGTAGCTTACCTTCACCAAGAAGAAGAATGCGACTGCAATACTTAGCTGCAAAATTAAGTTCGTGCACCACCATCAGAATAGTCTTACCCATTTGAGCAAGCTCCTTGGCAAAACGGAAAATCTCTTCCTGATAAACCATATCTAAACCGGTAGTAGGTTCATCCAAAAATAAAATTGGAGTTTGTTGGGCAAGTACCTTTGCCAAAAGAATGCGTTGCTTTTGACCGCCACTAACTTCTGTCACAGGTTTATCTGCTAATTCTAAGGTTCCTGTGTAGTCCATACAATCAAGGGCCAGTTGTTTATCTGCTTCACTTTCACTCTCGTACCATTTCATATAGGGGTAACGACCTGCCAAAACAATGTCCTGTCCCGTATAACCAAAGCCAACTTCCACATGTTGTTGCAGGTACGCAACTTTACAAGCAAGTTCCTTTTCGTGATACTCTTCTAATTTTTTACCAAGGTAGGTTACTTCACCACTATGTTTTGGCAAAAGGCCACGAATAGTTTTAAGCAGGGTACTTTTACCTGCACCGTTGCGACCAATGATGCCAACAATCTCCCCTTCGGAAATGGAAGCATTGACATCGGAAACAACATGGCGTTCACCATAACCAATAGTCAAGTTTTTAATTTCAATAACAGCTTGTGACATCTAATCACTCCAATTATTTTACGTATTCCGGATAAACAAGCTTCGCCATATATTCCGCACCCTCCAAAATATGATGGGAGGTACAGTAGCGATAGCGTTCCGGAAATTTATAAACAGCATTAGCTTTAATACAGGTTAAATCTTTGTAAGCAGGGTCTTCTTTAAATTGCTTAAAGTAGGTATCAGAATTTTGACTTCCTTTAGCATCCCAAGAAGGCAAGAATAAAACATCAGGATTCAGTTCCACAATCTTTTCCTTACTTACAGGCATACTTGAACGTACGGGCATAATAGCCATGCCATTTTTAACGTGTGCCAAATCGCAAAGCATTCCAAAAATATTTTGTAGCATTCCGTAGGTTCCGCTGTAAGTAAGCTGAATAGCAAGTTTTTGCTTATCTTTAGGAATTGCTGCCAACTTTTCAGCAAGAGCCTTTTCACCAGCTTCCATCTTTTGGAGAATGGCAACGCTCTTTTCCTTTTCGTTAACAAGGTTGCCCAATTTGACTATGCTATTTTTAATATCATCGTAAGTTTCAGCTTGGTTAAGCATAAAAACTTTTACGCCCATGTCTTCTAAAGTACTACTCACTTCCGGATTAGTCAGTGGAGTAGTCAAAAATAAATCAGGCTTGTATTTCAAGACTTGTTCCACAGTGATACGGGGACGATATTTATTGGGAATTTTCTTAGAAAGTTCTGCAGTCATAGAATAATTGGGATCCGCCGCAGAAACAGAAGTCGCAATAAAATGTTCCACAGGTACCATCTCTAAAAGAATGTCTTGAAAAGCAAGGCTTGTGGTCAGCATACGTTTAGGTGGCTCGGTAAAATTAAAAACCTTGCCTCTATCATCAGTAACACTATAAGCAGCATTAGCAGTATTTTCTTGTTTAAGTGGTTTACTCTCACTTGCGCAACCTACAATAAAAGAAGTAAGCAAGCAGAGCAGTAAAAATAAAGTTTTCTTCATTATATAAGCTTCTTTCTGGAAGTAATTGTTTGAGATTAAATTAGCAATTATATTTGAAGATTTTGTTTTTAGGTGGAAATGACGGCGCGTTAAGCGCCGTCATTGGAGAATTTAAAGTTATGAATCAGAAAGAGTATTTCATACCAATCAG
This sequence comes from uncultured Phascolarctobacterium sp., assembly GCA_937901335.1. Classification (GTDB taxonomy): domain Bacteria; phylum Bacillota; class Negativicutes; order Acidaminococcales; family Acidaminococcaceae; genus JAHHUH01. The sequence goes on from CALCHC010000030.1 coordinate 13,654, forward strand.
GAAGTTTACAGGAGTATAATAGTATTCTGTAGTACCAGAAGAGTTGAGGAAACATACATCATCTCTATCAAGCAAGTTATTAGCAGAAACAAACATACTTAAATCTTTGGTGAATTTATAATCAGCTTTTAAACTAACAATAAAAGATCTGTCAATTTCATGACTATTAGATGCTCTATCATCAACAAAGCTACCATTCAAAGTAGCTTTAAATTTATTCATTTTATAAGTAAGAGCACCCTTCAAATCCCAACGAGCACAATCATTTACCCAGCCATCTGTAATACCATTTTCAGTACTTCTCATTTTAGGATTACCATAGGTAACAGCGAAATTATAACCAAAACCTTTATCAGCATTCATACTATATTCTGCTTCAATGCCAGTATTCTTCAAATCTTCATTAGTGTATTCAAATCCACCAGGCATATTGTCATTCTTTTTAGCTGTAATATTATCTTTAATATCATAGCTAAATAAAGCGATACGCAATTTTCTATTCGCATCAATATCTTTTTTCAGACCCATTTCATAATGTTGACCTGTTTGAGGTGTCAAGTCAGCACCTGCTGCAGTTTTATAGATTTGATGTAAATCTGGCATTTTGTAGGATTGCCCAACACTAGCATACAAATTAGTATCCTCTGCCAACTTGTGAACATACTGAATTTGTCCACTAAAATTATTGTCATTATATTCATTAGGTGCACCAGTAGTCCAAGATTCACGAGCACTAAAAGTTACAGTATTTTTATCATCAAACACTTTTTCATAAGATGCATATACAGAGTAATCATTTCTACTTTGTTCAGATTTACCATTTGGTGTATATAATTCTCTTTTATAGTCACCACCAACCAAAATAACATCTTTTTCATTTACGTTCCAAACTTGTTGTAAATCTAAACCATAATTCTTATTATTTTCTTCTTCAAACTTAGTAGAAGTATATTTTTCAGAAGTTCTATCTATATAATACGCAGTTGCCTTTAAGCCATCTTTATTATACGCTAATTGCACATTATTCCTAGTCATATCATATTCAGTTTTCGATGAAGTAACATAACTATAATTTGAATCAACATAGTTATATGATAAAGACAACGCATCACTAAAATCATAATTCAAATTAACACTCTTATTAACGGGACCAGTGAAATCACGTCCATCACTAGCCACGTTTTCAACTTCACCCCATTTAGAGTATTTATAACTAACACCAAGTTTATCTGCTTGTACAGAGGCAGCAT
>CALCHC010000031.1 GCA_937901335.1 uncultured Phascolarctobacterium sp.
AATGAATACAACAAAACAAAACCGCAACTTCTTTTTCCTAAACACCTTTCACAAATTCCTCACAGACTATTTTTTAAGAATGTGTTAATATCTTATTAAAGAAGTATGAATTAAAGCTTCCTACAAAAAATGAAGCGGTTCATATTTTAGAAAGACTAACAAGAATAAAAGATGTTCTTAGAAATAAAGATAGTTAAAATAAGGAGGCATTACTTATGAAAGGTTATGCAATGTTAAAAATTGGTTCTACTGGTTGGGTAGAAAAAGATATTCCTAAATGTGGTCCCCTGGATGCAATCTGCAAACCCATCGCTATCGCGCCCTGCACTTCTGACGTACATACTGTTTGGGAAGGCGCAATCGGTGAAAGAGAAGATATGATTTTAGGACACGAAGCAGTTGGCGAAGTTGTCCAAGTTGGCGAACTGGTTAAAGATTTTAAACCAGGCGACAAAGTTATCATCTCTGCCATCACTCCAGACTGGAATTCCCGCGAAGCGCAAGAAGGTTACGCAATGCACAGTGGCGGCATGTTGAGTGGTTGGAAATTCTCCAACTTCAAAGACGGTGTTTTCGCTGAATACTTCCACGTAAACGATGCGGACGGTAACCTTGCTCACCTGCCCGAAGGTATGGACTTAGGCGCTGCGACCATGCTCAGCGATATGGTTCCCACCGGCTTCCACGGTGTTGAACTGGCAGATGTACAGTTTGGTGACAACGTAGTAGTCATCGGCATAGGCCCTGTAGGTTTGATGGCAGTAGCTGCCGCTGCGATTCGCGGTGCAGCAAACATCTACGCAGTAGGATCTAGAAAAAATTGTGTGGAACTTGCCAAAGAATATGGTGCAACCCACATCATCAACTACCGTAACGGAGATATCGTAGAACAAATCCTCCAACTGAACGGCGGTCCTGTAGATAAGATTATCATCGCAGGCGGTGACGTAGACACCTTCGACCAAGCAATCCGTATGTTGAAACCTGGTGGCAGAATCGGCAACGTCAACTACCTCGGCAGTGGCGATTACCTGAAAATCCCCCGCGTTGAATGGGGTGCTGGCATGGGACACAAGACCATCGTCGGCGGCTTAATGCCCGGTGGCAGATTACGCTCTGAAAAACTGGCAAGACTTATCACCGCAGGACGCATTCACCCTGAAAAAATGATTACCCACGTATTCCACGGTTGGGACGGCGTGAAAGAAGCGTTGATGCTAATGAAAGATAAACCTGCCGATTTGATTAAACCCTTGGTAATCTTCGACAAATAAGCAAAATAGAAAAAGCACTAACTTTTCGTAATGAAAGGTTAGTGCTTATTTTTATTGGTTGTAATGAACGTGGCAAGCTTCGCCCTCTTCGTCAAAATTAACAACAAGAGTTAAGTTTTGGGTTTCATCAGTCCAATAGTAGGTGTCGCCACTATTTACGCTACAGGGCATACGCAAAACGTCTGAGATTTCCCAATAGGTCATGCCATTTTGAATTAACTCAATGCTTTCCAAATTCAGATTGTAAGTGCCCTCGCCTTTAACGATCAATGCGTAAAGGTTGTTAAAATCCAAAACAGTGTTGTGAAAATCATAAAAGGTTTGTCCTAAGAGAACGTTTACTTTAGCGCCGTCTTCTTCCTCACCTGCGAGGAAGTCCAGCAAAGTTCCAAAGCGCACACGCAAAATATGAGCAAGTCGAACTGCAGCCTTATACAGTTTTTGCAAATCGTCAGTAAAATCAGCAGATTCTTCTTGCATGGGAGCAAGCACTTCTAAGATTTTCTCGATGGACGGCAAATACTCATTGATGAGTTTTTCTGCCATTTCTTTATTGGCAACTTCTGCATCTTTTTGGGTAAGCAGTTCAATATATTTTTGTTGTTGATTTTGCGCCATTACGGTCAATGCAATGTAACTTCTATCATTTATATACTTAGCCTTTTGAATTTCTAATTCTTTCTCCACAGTAAAACTTCCCTTCCTCAAACAGTATCTTCTTATATGATAGGGCAAAACTTTAAAAGCTACAAGAACTTTTAAATAAATTTAGTTCTACTCTAAAATAAATTTTTAGTTTTTAATAATAATTATTGACAACTCGTTAATTCCCAGTTATAATATAGACATAGCAAAGATAAATAACCTTAACAAGGAGGAATAAATTATGAAAAACTTGAACAGCAAAAAAATGATGGCATTGGCAGCAGCTCTCTTCGCTTTAAATATTAGTGCAACCGCTTTCGCAGCAGAAATCAGTGCAGCAGATGCAAAAGCTGTAGCAGTTAAAGTTGTTCCCGCTAGTGCAGAATATGTAGCAACCGAAAATGACCTTGAAGATAAAGATTTTGACGTAAAATTCTATGACAGCAAAGCAAGAACCGCTTACGAAGTTGAAGTAAACAAAGTAACCGGTGAAGTTAAAGAATACAAAATGGAACTCAAAGGCTACGAAGGCAGCCCGAATGCAGTTCTCGGCGTAGAAGATGTAAAACAAATCGTTCTTAAAGAATATCCGGACGCAGCATTCAAAGCAGTAAGACTTGATGTTGATAAAGAAACCGGCCTTAAAGAATACGATGTTAAATTCTCCACCAAAGCTGTAATTGGCGACTACGACATCAATCCTGAAAATGGTCAAGTAGTTGAAAAAGATATCAGATACATCGGTAAATAATTAGACTTAAATACTGAAAAAGGGACTGAGCATTCAGTCCCTTTTTTGTTTGTGCAATAATCATGAACAGCTAGTAAGCTCTAAAACTATTTACTATACTTTCTATTTAGGTGTATAATAACTCTTGTAGTTCCCTATAACTTAAAACTGCGGGTGTAGCTCAATGGTAGAGCACTGGTTTCCCAAACCAGTGACGCGGGTTCGATCCCCGTCATCCGCTCCAAGCATATTCAGTCCTAAAGTTACGTTTAAACTTTAGGACTTTTTTATTTGTTAACAATTAGTAAACTCTGCAAAAGTATGCAGAAATATTTTCCAAGCTGGTATATAATATCTTCAGAAAAGAATATTTATCGATGGGATGTTTTAATTCTTTTTTATAACACTTAACTTATTCGAAAGCTGTGTAGCAATTCGCTATGCAGCTTTCTTGTGTTTTATGGATAAAGTAACTAATTAATATGTTTATAAACTTTAGGAGGAACGGTATATGAAAAAGTTTGGTTTAAATGAACAAGAAGTACAAGACTCTTTGGCACGGCATGGCAATAATTCTCTCTCCTCTCCGCCCAGAGATTCTTTCCTGGATAAACTACTTGATAATTTTAAAGACCCCATCATTAGGATTTTAATTTTCGCCCTGGTTGTAAACGTACTCTTTGTATTTATGGGGCACGGTGATTGGATTGAAGCCTGTGGTATTTTTCTAGCTATTCTTCTGGCTACCTTGGTATCCACCTATTCTGAATACAGCAACGAAAACGCCTTTCAAAAGTTGCAGGAAGAAGCTAGTCGTATTCGTTGCAAGGTATGGCGTAACGGTGAGCCTGTAGAAATTCACATTGACGATATCGTTGTAGGCGATGCAATCATCCTCGAAGCAGGTGATAAAATTCCTGTTGATGGCATTTTATTAGCAGGTGATATAAAGCTTGACCAAGCTGCCCTCAATGGCGAAAGTGAAGAAGCTCACAAGAAAATTGCTTCTGCCACCTTTACTTGGGACGATAATAATATAGATTTTCTTGACCATTACAGATTGTTCCGCGGTAGCGTCGTTGTAGAAGGTACTGGTGTAATGGAAGCTGTAAAAATTGGTGATGCTTCTGTTTATGGTAAGCTTACCCAAGAACTAAAGGACGACGAACGAGACAGTCCTTTGAAGCTTAAACTGAAAGGCTTGGCAAAAAGCATAAGTAAATTTGGTTACGCAGGTGGTGCGTTTATCGCCGTTACTGTTATGTTGCAGAAAATTCTCCAAGCAAAAAGTGTTACTGCTTATTTTGACAACCTTCCCCTCGTCCTCGCAGATTTAACTCAAGCTATTATCTTAGGCATTATCATTATCGTTATGGCAGTTCCTGAAGGCTTACCCCTTATGATTGCCATTGTTTCTTCCTTGAATATGCGTAAAATGCTCAATGATAATGTACTGGTTCGCAAACTTGTTGGCATTGAAACTGCAGGCAGTTTAAACATTCTTTTTACGGATAAAACCGGTACTATTACAAAAGGCAAATTAGAAGTTGTACGCTTCATTAGCGGTGAAAAGGAAGAATATCAAGAATTTGACGCACTTCCTCAAAAACTAAAAGAACTTACCTACCAAAACGTAATCCTCAACACTTCTGCTACCGTTACTGACGGTAAGATTATTGGCGGTAATATGACTGAAACCGCCTTGAGCAAATACATCGGTGACTTTCGTCTAAGATTACCTTGCAACCGCATTCACTTCGTTCCCTTTAATAGCGCTAACAAATATTCATGGGCAAAAGTTCAAAGTGATGCTCAGGAATACTGCTTGGTAAAAGGTGCTCCTGAAAAACTTGTACAACAGTCAAATTATTACTGGGATAAGGACGGTAATCGCCAACCTTTAACAGAAGCTATGAAGCAAAGTCTTGATGACAGAATGTTGGAGTTGGCGGGAAACGCTATCCGTATGTTAGCACTGTGCTCCTACGATGCTCCCCTTTTCGAAAATGAATTACCTCCTCAAAATTTAACTTTGATTGGTATTTTGGGCATTCGTGACGAAGTTCGCCCTGAAGCAGTACAAGCCATCGCCGCAGTACAAGACGCAGGCGTACAAGTTGTAATGATTACAGGCGATCGCAAAGAAACTGCTGTTGCCATTGCTAAAGACGCAGGTTTACTCCAACATCCTGAAGAAATTGTCTGGACTAGTTCAGAGCTTTCCACTTTAAGCGACGACGAAGTTAAATTACTGCTTCCCAAATTACGCGTTGTAGCTCGTGCACTGCCTATGGATAAATCTCGCCTTGTCCGTTTGTCCCAAGAAATGAACCTTGTAGTAGGCATGACTGGTGACGGTGTCAACGATTCCCCTGCTCTTAAAAAAGCTGACGTTGGCTTTGCTATGGGTAGCGGTACTGAAGTTGCTAAAGAAGCTGGCGATATTGTTATTTTAGACGATAACTTCCTCAGTATTAAAAAGGCAATTCTCTACGGTCGTACCATTTATAACTCCATCTGCAAGTTTATCGTCTTCCAACTTACAATTAACCTTTCAGCAGTAGCGATTAATCTTATCGCTCCTTTCGTAGGCATTGATAGTCCTTTGACAATTACCCAAATTTTGTGGATTAACCTTGTTATGGATACCTTAGCAGCCATTGCCTTTGGTGGCGAACCTGCTTTGGAAAAATATTTGGCTGAAGCCCCCAAAGATAGAAGTGCGCCCATTGTCAGCAAGAAGATGCTCTCTACAATCATTCTTGGTGGTGCGTATATGACCATGATTGCTATTTTCTTCTATAAAAGTAGCTTTATTGCGGAACACTTCCGCACTGCGCCCAACAATATTTATCTTTACACAGGGTTCTTCTGCACTTACATTTTCTTGGCTGTTGCCAACGGTTTTAACGTCAGAGTAAGTGAGCTAAATATTTTCAAAAACCTTAGCTTAAACAAAGGCTTCCTTGAAATCATGAGTCTCATTGTTCTTATCCAAATCGTTCTAACTTATGTTGGCGGTCGCATTTTAAGAACTGCTCCCTTAAACATGGAAGAATGGGCAGTTGTAATCATCCTTTCCTCAAGCATCATCTTCGTAGATTTACTGCGTAAGCTTTTGGTAAAGTAAATGTTTCACGTGAAACATTGGTACTGTGATATAATGAAAGCAAGAACTCTTTAGTGAGGTATGCTTATGATTAAAAAAGTCATTGCTGTAATTATATTAATAGCCGTGCTCTGTGCATTTCTCGTCGTATTTGGTGGTATAGCGATTATCGACATCAGTATCAAATTGATGTGGTTGTCTTTCTCTGCGATTATTGCTTTCGCCTGCAAATCTTTAGGTTGGAACATTTCCCAGGAAATTGTTAATAAGCTTTTAGCAAAGCAAAACTTTTTGCCTGGTGCTTTGACCATTGACGATAATCCTTCCATAAAAACGGATAAGATTATCCTCTACAACTTGCGTTGGAAAGATGCTAACGATGCAGAACGCTTAATCGTCCACGAGGTGGAGGTGCGTGCCAATATTTACCAAGTACTACTTTCCCTTATCCGCAAGGAACCTTTGGATAAATTCTTAAGCATAGTGCAAGAAATTATTTTAAAACAGCCCTTGTTTAATTTTGAGTACACTCTTGAAAACAAGCAACTGCTTACCCAATATGTGGAACGCCTTACTGGTGAGCAAGCTCCTGTCCAAAATGTAGAAGAACCTTCTAAATCGAAAGTTCCCCTGCCACCTATGGATGAAGTTCCCAATTTGAAACTTTATCTTGAACGTGGCATAGTTGATTTAAAAATCAACGGACAACGTCTGCGTTTGGAAAACATTAACGGCGTGTGGCGCAATGACCCGGTTATTGACTACTTCCTTACTTGTCAGCTGGAAGATGAAAATATCAGTATTCAGAATCAAAATACAACAAACCGTTATATGTTGCGAGCTTCTAAAATTTCTTTGAAGCGTTTATGGAATATCCTCTCCCCTATTTTTAAAATCGAACGTATCAATTTGCTTGATGGCGAAGTTACAGATTTTAAAATGCTGGTAGAACGCAAGAATAATGCTTGGTCTATTTTATCCATCAATTGGAACTTTAATGATATTATGCTTGCCAGCCATGGCGTACTCATTGAAGAAATTGATGGTCGCTTTAGCAGTACCGATTTAGAAACCTTTAATATTAAGAAGCTGGAGCTGAAACTATACAATCACACCTTGCGTGTTGACGGAACCATCACCACACCACAATCTGATGACCCGTCCTACAAATACAGGCTTAAACTACGCAGTGATAAAATCTTCTTGAAAAACAATCTGGACATCAACATCTTTGACGGTTTCCACATTCACGGCGATGCCCAAAGAATTGATGGTAAGACTGTCATCGATACTAATATCGACGGCACCTTGCGTATTGATATTCCTAACAAAGCTTCCGTTGTAGCACAAAACTTTGTTGGTAAGGTTGAACTTGACGAAGGCATTGTAAATATTAAGCATGCAAGCTGCTTGATTAATGATAAGGAAGTTGCTTTAGATGATTGCGTGGTAAATCTCAACAATGGCGATTACACAGTGCACCTTAACGGCAATCAACTGGATATCGCTCTTTTAACAGACCAGCCTATCAAAGGCGAAACACTTTTCTACACCACTATCACTGGTAATGCTCAACAAAAAGGTTGCGTAGTTAGTGGTTTCTATCGTATTGAAAATATTAAGTACCGCAACTTCCCTTTGAGCAGTATTAGTGGACGCATCGTTACAAGTGAAGAAGAAGGTGTGCATTTAGAAGAAAACTATTGGCACATCTTTGGTAAGAATATCCCAATTCACTGTCAATTCGAAAAGAATTCTATTAAAATTGACTGGGGTATGGAATTGGATGCGCTTAAGGATATGTTCAAAGATAGCGTTCAAGGTGCTAGTGATGCTGTCAGCGGATTTTTCAATAGTATAAAAAATAGGCTTAAATAAAAAATTAGAGCTACTTATCATAAGATAAGTAGCTCTTTTATTTTAAGTAAAATCTAGAAATGCGTTAGAAGTGCCGGAAGGCGAGGAACAATGAAGCTTGTGCCGCGAAGGCGTACTAATCGTACGTCGAGCAAGCAAGCGAATTGTGACAAAGCATAACGGTGCTTATCACGCATTTCATTTTTCGGCGCGGTTAATAGCACAGATGATACCTAGAAGTGCCGCAACGTTTACGTTAGGATGCATGCCCGCACCAAAGATGTGCTCACCATTGGGTTTCTTCAATTCGATGTAGCAGATACCTTCTGCGTTAGAACCGTGGGAAACTGCGTGTTCATGATAGTTTACGAAGTGATAACCTTGAACACCTGCGTGTGCCAAAGCTTGGAAGAAGGAGTCGATAGGACCGTTACCTACGCCAGCAATATGAACTTCTTTTTCGCCAACGGTAATAGCACCTTCGAAACGGCTATGTACGCTGCCATCAGGTTCGTGAAGTTCTGCAAAGCGATGACGGCACAAACCGTATTTGCCAACATAATCAATGTATTCGCTGTGGAACAAGTCAACAATTTGTTCTTGGCTAAGTTCGTCACCAAATTCATCTGCTGCAGCTTTTACGATATTGCCAAATTCAGGATGCATTTCCTTGGGCAAGTTGTAACCAACTGCGTGTTGCAATACGAAAGCTGCACCACCTTTACCGGATTGGCTGTTAATGCGGATAACCGGTTCATATTCACGGTGTAAGTCAGCAGGGTTGATGGGCAGGTACGGAACTTCCCAATAAGGAGTGCCGGTTTTTTCCATATATTCGTAGCCTTTGCGGATAGCATCTTGGTGAGAACCACTGAATGCAGTAAACGCCAAAGCACCAGCGTAAGGTTGACGTTCAGGAACGTGCATACGAGTGCAAGCTTCGTAAATCTTTTTAATTTCAAGGATGTTGGAGAAGTCCAGTTCAGGATCAACGCCTTGAGTAAACATATTCAGTGCAACAGTAACGATGTCCAAGTTACCGGTGCGTTCGCCGTTACCAAAGAGAGTACCTTCGATACGGTCTGCGCCTGCCATTACTGCAAGTTCTGCAGAAGCAACGCCAGTACCACGGTCATTATGAGGATGGATACTGATAATAGCAGCTTCGCGGTTCTTCATATTACGGCAGAAATATTCGATTTGGTCTGCATAGGTGTTAGCAGTGCACATTTCCACGGTGGAAGGCAAGTTGAGGATGATGGGATTTTCTTTAGTAGAACCCATTTCTTCCATAACTGCTTCGCAAATTCTGATGGAGAAATCAATTTCAGTACCGGTGAAGCTTTCAGGAGAATATTCGTAGCGAATGTTCATGCCACTGCGAGCAACTTCTTCCTCAGTAAGTTCTTTAATAAGACGTGCGCCTTGTACTGCGATATCTACGATACCATCCATATCTTTACCAAATACAACCTTACGTTGCAAGGTGGAAGTGGAGTTGTAGAAATGGATAATTACGTTTTTAGCACCGCGGACTGCTTCGAAAGTTTTACGAATAAGTTCTTCGCGGGCTTGTACCAAAACTTGAATGGTAACATCATCAGGAATATGGTTGCCTTCAATCAAGGTGCGCAAAATTTCATATTCAGTTTCAGAAGCGGAAGGGAAACCAACTTCGATTTCTTTAAAACCAACATCAACCAAAGTATGGAAGAAGGTCAATTTTTCTTCAATGCCCATAGGAGTTACGAGAGCTTGGTTACCGTCACGCAAGTCAACGCTGCACCAAATGGGAGCTTTAGTAATGATTTTATCAGGCCATTGACGGTCAGGCAGATTAACTCGTTCAAAGGGCACATATTGTTTTGCTTGTTGCATGTGTTGCATAAACTTTCCTCCATTTTTAAGGTTATAGAAAACCGTCCTATGCGTATTAGGACGGTACAATTACCTGTAAATTTTTATACACAGTTATAAAAAAATTATACTAATGTTCACATACCTTGTCAAACTTACTTTGCTTTTCTTTTACTCTTGCAGTTAGATTGTAAACTTTGTCACAAAAGAAAACACTCATCAGAAAACTGATGAGTGTTTAAAAAATCATAGTTCTACCAAGCTTTTAACCATTGGCTGATAATATCATTTTTCTCAACGGCAGTCCAGCTTAAATCGTCCACAGGAACTTTTACGTTACCAATGAGTTCCTTGCGTCCGTCGTTATAAGGATAATTTTTAGCGTGCCAAATATAATGGTAGCCTTTGCTACGAAGCAAGGCTTCACTATCGTCACTGATGAGGTAGTCAACGAAACTATGTGCTTCGTCAATATTTTCTGCCTTGTTCATCACCGCCACGCAGTTAAGCAAATTACGATTGGCATCTTTCACGACGGTAGCAAATAAATGCTTATGCTTTGTTTCCAAAAGAATTGCCGTACGCAAAGGCACAACTGCAACCATTTTGTCTCCATTGTGAACCATTTCCACTGCTTCTTCACTGGTGTCTGTATAGACCAAGTTTTGTCTATTCAGCTTGCTTGCAAAATCTAATGCAGTATCTTTACCACGCAGCTGCCAGATGGAAGTAATCATACCATAGCTAGCACCACCATCTACAAAGTCAGGCATAGCAATTTCATTTTTAAACTCCGGTTGCAAAAGCTCTTGCCAAGTGTCAGGAGCGTACAAGCCATTGTCACGCAACTTACTTGTATTGCTGATGAAGGCAATATATTCCAAGTACAAGCTTATCCATTGACCTTGGCGACTTCTAAGTTCCGCAGGCATTTTGTAGAACTCTTGTGGTTTATAAGGACTGAGCAAGCTTTGTTGATCAGCAAGGTAACATTCTTCTGCAGTACCGCCAAGCCAGCAGTCAAACTTATTATCACGCAAAAAGTCTAATTTCTCAGCAAAGGAACCTTCCGGCAGGTATTTTATCTTTACCTCAACACCTTGTTTTTTAGCGTAATCTTCTACTAGAAGCTTCGTTACGGTTTCGCTCATACTACTGCATAAATTCAAGGTAAGCTTCGGTGCTCCGTTAGCATCTACTTTTTTAGTTTTAGTATTTTCAGCACAACCGCCAACAATAAAAATAGCCAGCATAAGAAGTGCAACTAAAAGTTTCTTCATTAAGAGTTTCTTCCTTATATAACAAGTTGCTTCTATTATATCAATAAAAAAGGACACTGTACAGAATGTACAGTGTCCTTGATAGGTACTAAATTAGTCGCGACCAAATACCATGGTTTTGTCAAAGTCCAGATAAACTTTGCTTCCGTCAGGATAAGCAGTTACATCTGCACCTTTAACGATTACGCGGATCATGTTTTCGCCGCATTGTACACGATAGTCAACTGCGTCACCCAAGTAGAAACGAGCTACCATAGTGCCTTCCAATTGACCGCCATTTGCGGAGATGGAGATATTTTCCGGACGAACTGCGATAGTTGCGTCGCCAGTGATATCGGTAGGATTGGGGAAAGAAACGTTGGTGCCTTTAATGAATACGCGGTCACCTTTAGCTTCGCCAGGAATAAAGTTAACCAAACCGATAAAGTCAGCAACCATTTTGTTTGCCGGGTTGGTGTAGATTTCATGAGGATGGCCGATTTGTTGAACAACGCCTTTGCTCATTACAACTACGCGGTCACTCATTGCCATTGCTTCACCTTGGTCATGGGTTACATAAACTACGGTGATGTTCAATTTCTTTTGAATGGACAGAATTTCGAAACGCATGCTTTCGCGGAGTTTTGCGTCCAAGTTGGAAAGAGGTTCGTCCAAAAGGAGCAAGCCCGGTTGAGCTACGAGAGCACGAGCCAAAGCTACACGTTGTTGTTGACCGCCGGAAAGTTGGTGCGGATAACGTTCGCCGTATTCACCAAGGTGAACCAGTTCGAGCATTTCTTGTACGCGTTTAGCGCGGGTTTCCTTGTCTACCTTTTGAATTTTCAAAGGATAGCCAACGTTTTCAGCAACGGTCATGTGCGGCCATACTGCATAAGATTGGAACACCATACCGATGTCGCGTTTTTCAGGGGGAGCGAAAGTGCCTTTTTCAGAGGAGCTTACGCAGCTATCACCAATATAAATTTCGCCTTCAGTTGCACGTTCAAAACCTGCAATCATACGGAGGGTAGTAGTTTTACCGCAACCGGAAGGACCCAAGATGGAAACGAACTCGCCATCTTTTACAGTTAAGTTAAAATCGTCAACGGCGGTTACTGCGCCGAAACGTTTAAATACATGTTCAATACGTACTTCAGACATTTATTACACTCCTTCTTAAATACCTACATTACCTTTGGTAATTTTGTTGAGAATCAAGTTGCCAATCAATACAACACCCAAAATGATTACGGAAAGTACGGAAGCATTTTGTGCGTCTGCGTAAGTTTGCAAGTCGTACAGCAATACGCCGATGGTTTTGGTTTCAGCACCGTACAACAACAAAGACATAGTCAATTCGTAGAAGGACGGCATGAAAATCAAGAACCAGCCTGCGATAACGGAAGGTGCAATAAGGGGAATGATAATGTCCTTACAGCAACGGAGCCAGTCAGCACCGGAGTTAAGAGCAGCTTCTTCCAAGGAGCTATGTACTTGGCTTAAGGAAGCAGCAATGGTACGAACGGACATGGTCATGTATTTTACCAAGTAAGATACAACCAAAATCCAAACGGTGGAATACAAGTTCAAGCCATAATTGCCGGAGAAGGTAATTACCAACGCCAACGCAATTACGATACTAGGAGTACTGCCGCCGATAACGGTTAACAAGTCAGGAATGGTTCTGCCTTTAACAGTGGTTTTAACTGCCAAGTAAGCAACGAACAAGGACAGTGCAGTACCGATGGTAGCAGCAAGCACTGCGTAAACGACGGAGTTCCAGATGCATTCCAGATATTGAGCACTGGTAACAACAGGAATCCAGGATTCAAAGCCCAAGTTATCCAAAGTAACGGGTTTGGACATACTCTTCAGCAAAGAGGTAACTACGATGGAGCCCAAGGGAATGATTACGGAAATCATACCGTAAGCGCCAACTGCACAGAATGCAGGCCATTTCCATTTGCCCAATTCAACGATGTTGGGGCGAGTGGATTTACCACTGATGGTGGTGTAGTCTTTTTTGCCAATCAACCAAGTCATGGAGAAGAGCAAGGTGTTAGCCAAGAACATCAAGGATGCTGCCAAAGCAGTTGCTTCACGAACACCTTCGATGCTGCCCATGTAAACATAGGTTACGATACGAGTAGTCAATACTTCGATGTTACCGGGCATACCTACGATGGAGGGAATACCGAAGCAAGAACCAGCTGCGATAAATACCAAGAGACCGCCTGCCAAAATGGACGGAGCCATCAAGGGCAGAGTTACGTCAATCAGAGTACGCATGGGAGAAGCACCGGAAACGCGAGCAGCTTCTTCCAAGGTGGGGTCCATTTTTTCCATCGCACGGGAAATGGTGATGAAAGCAAAGGGAGAGTAGAACAAGGTCAATACCCAAGCCAAACCCCAGAAGGTATAAATATCAAAAGGAGCTTGAGACAAGCCCAAGATATCTTTAAAGAAATTGTTCATGTAGCCAACACTGGGATTCAAGAGTTGTACCCAAGCGATTGCGCCTACATACGGGGGAATCATATAGCTGGAAACCAGCAAAGTACGGAAGCCTTTTTTGCCAGGCATATCAGTACGACCAACCAACCAAGCAAGGGGGAAGGTAATAATAACGCTGGCAATCATAACTAATAAGGACAAGTTGATTGTATTTGTAAGCGCGCGCCAGTTAACGTCTTGGCTATATACTGCGCGATAGTTGTCGAAGTTAATACTTGCATCATAAACCACGCTGTCATACAGCAGTACGCCCATCGGGAAGATTACGAAATACAAGAGCAACAGCACGGACATACTTATAACAATAAATTTGCTATTAATTCTAGATAACATAGAACCTATATTTCTCCTTTCCCTTAAAAAAATTAAGGGTTTTAGCCAAAATTTAACGAGATTTCAGTAAAAATTAGCTGGTTTTATAAGACGGGAAAAACAGGGAGCGCAAAAACGTCCCTGTTTTCCCATATATCACAAAATTTCAATCTTAAACTATACGCAAAGATTATTCCATAACGCGTTTACGGAATTCTTCTTTAATAGCTGCGTTGTTTTCAGACAGTTTTTGCCAGTTAACTTTAATTCTGTTTTCAACCAATTTTTTAGTTTCAACGGAACCGATAGGTTCTTTAACGTCGCCGCGAACGGAGTGCATCCAGCCTTTAACAACTGCTTCTTGACCTTCTTTGGACAGCCACCAGTCAACCATAGCTTTAGCGCCTTCAGCATTTTTGGTGGTTTTGAAGATAGCAATCGGGGAAGGAATGTTGATTACGCCTTCTGCCGGATAGGAAACTTTCAAAGGTTCTTTTTTGGTTGCAGCCAATTTCAGAACGTTTTCTTCCAGAATCATTGCAGCAGCATATTCGCCGGTCAACAATTTGTTTTGAATTGCGGAGTTACCGGATTCAACGCGGATGCCGTTAGCTTTCAGTTTGTCGAAGTATTCCCAACCGAATTTGTCAGCCAATGCGCCAACTGCTACATAAGCGGTACCGGAGAGCATCGGGTTAGGCATAGCGATTTTGCCTTTCCATTTCGGATCGGTCAAGTCAGCCCAGGATTTCGGAGCGTCTTCAGCTTTCAGTTTGTCGCCGTTGTAAGCAATGATCATGTTGCAAACACGAACTGCATACCAAGCACCGTTTTCAGCTTTATCAGCGATAACGTTGTTGTGTTCTTTGGATTTGTAAGGCATGAGCCAGCCTTCTTTTTCCAATTTCAGGTAGTAAGAGGGGTCAGCAACCATCAATACGTCGGTGCCAACTTTGTTAGCTTTCATTTCGCCGGTGATTTTGGTTACAACTTTTTCAGTGCCGCCTTGGAACCAGTTAACTTTCATTTCGGGGAAAGCTTTTGCCAAGTTAGGTTTGCACATATTGTCGATGATGTCAGGATAAATAGAGGTATAAACCATCAATTCGCCTTTAACACCTTTAGCAGCTTCTTTTTTGTCGCCGCCACCGCAACCTGCTACTGCTACGGACAATGCCAATAATGCAGCTGCGCCTAAAACCCAAGTAGATTTTTTCATTACAAATACACTCCTTTTCAAAATAAGTTTTTATATTCAGAGAGAAACTTCCTACTCTTCTTCTTAAAATATTCTCTCTCCTCTTTCTTTTTCCTGCTTACAGTTTACAAAATCTTTCACGAAAAATTAAAACTTTTGTCACCATAACGCTTTTCCCAAAGACATTCCACCTTCAAATTACAAAAGGTGTGTTTTGTCCTGCTTGGAACAGCTTTGTCCCACTATTTTTTAATTAAAAAATTTAGTTCCCATGCAGGAATATAAGGATGCTTTCTAAAGAAGATTTTGTATTCCGGAACAAGTTCCCACAAACGCAAAGGCAATCTAAAAACATCAATGTCATAATGGTACGCTGCCACAAACATTTTAGGAGTAAAGCTTTGAATTACAGACTTGCCACCTTCAATAGCTTGCACTTCAGCACCCTCAACATCCATCTTAATATAGGAAACAGGCTTGCCTTCCGCCAGGTTATCAATGGAATTTACAGGCACAGTTTTCTTTTGCACTGCCAAGAATGTAGACTGTCTTCCCCCGCTATCGGAGAAACCCAATTCACCAGCCTCATTCCACACGCCGCACTGATGCACGGTAATTTCACCAAGCTCTTCTGCCATTGCACTAAGCTTCTTACAATTACGACGGTCCGGTTCCACGGCGATGATGTGCTCGTACTTGCCATCTACTAACTTCAAAAACTCCTGCACCGTATCGCCATTATAAGCGCCTAAATCCATATACACTTCATTTTCGCCGAAAGTAAAAAGCTGGCGCAAATCGTCCTCACGAGCAGTATCGCAAGCAAAAAGGTATTCCACCTTACCACTCAACTTATAATTCAAAACAGCAGCAAATGTTTCACGTGAAACATCGTCCGCCAAATTATCATAAACCTTTTGTAATTCAGCTTCATACTTTTCAAGCCAAGGAAGGCTTACAGTTTCAGGCTCTTCAAAAAGAGAAAGATGTGGTGCTACAGTTTCGTGAGCTTCCGCCAATTCTTTAAAACGAGCCAAAACCTCTTCACGTTCGCTGGCAAAAGCAATCACCACAAGGATATCTTCGCCAAAACGAGAGATAATGTCTGCGTAACGCTCTACCTTAAAACCACGGAACTCCTGACCGCGAACAAACTCGTCACTGGCAAAAATACCTGCAATTTTTACGGAGTTTGCTTCGCACCAATCAACAATTTTATCCGCGCCATTACCCATTCCGTAAAGAACAATAGGTTTAGTAGTTTGCTGCAAGCGTTCCCAAACGCTCACAGTTTCTTTTATAAAACTTAACATAATAATTCCTCCAAGGTTGTTACTCCCATTATACACCATCTTCTCTTTGGCTCAATACTACTTTATCTATTCAGATAGATATGATAAAATATTCCTTAATAAAACTCTCGGAGGTTCTGTTATGTCCTTGCTCGAATCCGGTGAAAATTATCTGGAGACTATTCTCGTTTTAACACAACGCAACGGCAGTGTGCGTTCCATAGATGTTGCCAATGAAATGAACTTTACCAAACCTAGCGTTAGTCGTGCCATGAGTATCTTGAAGAAAGAAAACCTCATCACCATGGAAACTGACGGTCGTCTTCTTTTAACAGAAGAAGGGTTGAAAAAAGCTACTGCTATTTTAGAACGCCATACCATCTTAACTCGTTATATCAACGAAGTTTTAGGCGTACCTGAAGAAATTGCAGAAAAGGATGCTTGCAGAATTGAACATATTATTAGTCCGGAAACTTTTGAAGGCATCAAAAACCAATTAAAATAAACGATAATAAGCGATTGCTAAGAAGCAATCGCTTATTTTTTATGTACAAATCTTTTTACAAATGATATAATTTTAGTATTATTTTAATTGAAGAGAGGATGATGATTTGATGGCACTGGTTATCTCTGCCATTGTAACTTTTTGGGTTGGTTATTTAATCTACAAAAAGTTCAAACCCCAACCGGTTCTTTTTATGGGCGGTATGGTTTTAATGTACTTAGCTGTAATTTTAGGTTATGGTCAAATTTTAGGTGAAAAAGCTACTACTGGCTGCTCCTTCTTTGACGCATTTGAATTTATCCGTAGAACTATGAGCTCCAACGCTGCTAAGCTTGGTCTCAACATTATGTCCGTAGGTGCGTTTGCTCGTTACATGGACAAAATTGGTGCATCCCGCTCCTTGGTTCGTTTAACCATTAAACCCTTGTTAGCTTTGAAATCCCCTTACCTGGTATTGGCAGGCACTTGGGTTACCGGTATGTTAATTGGTCTGTGCATTAACAGTGCTTCCGGTTTGGCAATGCTCCTTATGGTAACCATGTTCCCCATCTTGATTGGCTTGGGCGTAAGCCGCCTTTCCGCAACTGCAGCAGTAGCAACTACCCTGTGCTTCGACTGGTCTCCCAGTGACACCGGTACCATCTACTCCGCAGAAATGGCTGGCGTTGATCCGGTAATTTACTGGAGCCACTACCAAGTTCCCATCGTAGCACTTGCTTTCATCGTTGTAGGTGCTCTCCATTACTTCACTCAAAAATATATGGATAAAAAAGATGGTCACGTTATAACTCCTGTGGAAGTTGAAAAAGTTCAAGACGAAGCAGATAACGCTCCCCTTTGGTACGCAATTCTCCCGGTTATCCCCCTGTCCTTGATTCTTTCCTTCAGCTCCTTGTGGATCACCACTATCAAAATGAACATCGTTATGGCAATGTTCATTGGTCTCTTCATTGGTGTTTGCTGTGAATTTATCAGATGGCGTGATGGCAAAAAAGTATTTGATGATATCCAAACCTTCTTCGACGGATTGGGCATGCAAATGGCTAACGTAATCACCTTGATCGTAGCAGGTCAAACCTTTGCACAAGGCTTGATTTCCATGGGTGCAATCAGCAGCTTGATTGACGGTTCTAAAAGCTTAGGCTTCCCTCCGATGGCTATGATGCTCGTTATGGTTGGTATCATCTCCATCTCTGCAATCGTTATGGGCAGTGGTAACGCTCCCTTCTTTGCATTCGCATCTCTCACTCCGGCAGTTGCTGCTCACAGTGGCTTGCACCCGGTATTGATGCTTCTCCCCATGCACTTTGCAGCTTCCATTATGCGTAACTGCTCCCCGATTACTGCGGTTATCGTAGTATCTTCTGGTATGGGTGGCGTTTCTTCCTTCGACTTGGTGAAACGTACTGCAATCCCCATGGCAGGCGCTATGCTCTGTAACGTAGGCATGACCTTCTTCTACTACTACACCAACTGGTGAGAAGTGCTCTTTTAAAAATCAAAGGGACTGTCGCAAGGCAGTCCCTTTTGTTATAATGAAAATAAATACTCCCTCAGTCAGCTATGCTGACAGCTCCCTCTAAAGGGAGCCTTTCATAATTCTAACAAGGACGGTAATTTATTATGTACATCGTTGATTGTCACTGCGACACCCTCACTGAATTATATAAAAAAGGTACTTCACTCTACAGCAACGACCAACACTTTGACGTAAAGCGTATGATTGAACTTGGTGGTGGCTTGCAATTTTGCGCCATCTTCGTTCCCACTCACGAATTCCGTTATTACGGCGGCTTGCGCTACACCTTACAACTTTTAGATAAATACAACCAAGAGCTTAAACAAATGCGTGCTGATGGAGTTGACGTGCTCCCCATTTTAACTAAAGAAGACGCTGCCAATGCACTGAACCATAAAGCTGCAACCTTGCTTGCCATTGAAGAAGGCGGCGCCATTGATGGTAGCCTTGAAGCTTTGCGTTGCTTGTACGAACTGGGACTCCGTGCTATGACTTTAACCTGGAGCAATCGTAACGATATTGCTGACGGCGTAAACGAAGAATGTAGCGGTGGCGGCTTGACTACCTTCGGAAGAAAAGTTGTCCAAGAAATGAACCGTCTTGGTATTTTGGTAGACGTTTCCCACATCGCTCCTGCTGGCTTCTGGGACGTTATCAATCTTTCTACTAAACCTATCATTGCAACTCACTCTTGTGCTAAAGGTCTGTGCCCCCATCCCCGTAATTTAGATGACAAGCAAATCCTCGCCATTAATGAAAATGACGGTATGATTGGCGTTACTTACGCAAGACAATTCTTGAACCAAGATATTAACAAAGCTTGCATTGATGACGTTTATCGCCACATCGATTATATGCTGAACTTGATGGGCAACGACGACCACGTAGGTTTTGGCAGTGACTTTGACGGTACTACCCTGCCCCACGATATGCAAGGTGTTCAATCTTACAAAGAAATTGTTGAGTACTTGCAAAGCAAAAATTATAGCGACAGCACCATCGAAAAATTGACTCACAAGAATGCACTGAACCTTTTGCAAAAAGTTTTATAAGCACAGCTAAATACTCCAGAATTAAATATTTGATTATAACAAAAGACACAAGCAGCAACTGCTACTTGTGTCTTTTGCTTTTTTCTTGGTGTATAATTCTATGTGTTGGAGGTTATATACTATGCATTTAGAAAACACTGCGTTAGTTTTAGAAGGTGGCGGTATGCGTGGCATGTTTAGTGCCGGCGTATTCGAAGCATTTTTACAGCACGAACTAACCTTTCCATATATAACTGCGGTTTCCGCAGGGGCTTGTAATATTTTATCTTATATGTCTCATCAGCCCATGCGTACTCGCAAAATAATTGAAAATTACGTTGGCACTAAACCGTACTTTAGCGTTAACAATTATCTTAAAACCGGCAGCCTTTTTGGTTGGGATTTTATTTTTGATACTCTTCCAAAAAAACTGCTTCCCTTTGATTACGAAACTTACGCTAATTATCCTGGTGAGCTTCACGTTGGCACTACTGATATCAAAACTGGCGAAGCTGTTTGGCATTACAACAAACGTGCAGAAATTGCCTTTAAGTCTGTAATCGCTTCTGCTTCCTTGCCCTTTTTGGCGCCTATCGTCAATATTGATAACCGTCCCCTCTTAGACGGTGCCATCGTTTCCCCCATACCTATCGACAAAGCCATTGAAGCAGGCTACAAAAAATTTGTCGTTGTTCTCACCCGTAACGAAGGCTATCGCAAAAAAGGTTCTGTGCCTAAACTGCTCCTCAAAGCTTGGTATGGCCAATATCCTAAATTATGGGAAGCAATGCAAAATCGTCCTAAGCTTTACAATGAACAATTAGAACGTATTGAGCAAATGGAACGCGACGGCAATCTTATCATCATCCGTCCGGAAAAACCTTTGGAAATTGCGCGACTTTCCATCAAGCCTGATAAACTTTTAGAACTCCACGACCACGGCGTTGAGTGTGGGTTGGCAGCAATTGAAAAAATGATTGAACTGAATAACAAGTAAAATAAAAAAGCATCTGACTTTCGTCAGATGCTTTTATTTTTAGCCTAAGAGCATTCTATCGTTTGCCATAACGTCGCCAGAAGCTTTTTCAAACATTCTCAGCAAGTCAGGAATTTCCAAGTTTGCTTTTTCTTCGCCTTCAACGTCGATAATTACGCGACCATTGTGGAGCATGATTAATCTGTTACCAAAACGAAGAGCATCACGCATGTTGTGGGTAATCATCAAAGTAGTCAGCTTGTCGCGAGAAACAATTTTGTCAGTCAAGGTCAAAACTTTTTCTGCGGTTTTGGGGTCAAGCGCTGCAGTATGTTCGTCAAGCAGAAGCAGCTTGGGTTTTTTCAAGGTTGCCATTAACAAGGTCAACGCTTGGCGTTGACCGCCGGAAAGCAAGCCAACTTTTGCAGTCATACGATTTTCCAAGCCCAAGTCCAATTCTTTGAGCAGCTCTACGAATTGGTCATGTTGTGCATCGCTAAAGCTCCAGCCCAAACCAGGAGTTTTACCACGACGGGAAGCGATAGCCAAGTTTTCTTCAATCATCATACCAGCAGCAGTACCAAGCATAGGATCTTGGAACACACGACCAATGTGTTTAGCACGTTTATGTTCAGCTTGTTTAGTCAAGTCTTCGCCATCAATAATAATCTTACCGCTATCAATGGGGAATACGCCTGCCACAGCGTTCAGCATGGTGGATTTACCTGCGCCGTTACCACCAATTACGGTAACGAAGTCGCCAGGTTTCAAGTGCAGACTCAAATGTTGCAAAGCACGTTTTTCATTGATAGTGCCAGGGAAAAAGGTTTTAGAAATATTTTCAATATGCAGCATTTAGTCCACCACCTTTCTTGCACCAAATTTGCTTTTAATCAAAGGCATAGCCAAAGCAAAAGCAACCAAAATAGAAGTAAAGAGTTTCAAGTCGTTAGGCGGCATACCCATTTGCAGTACAGCCGCGATTACAATACGATAAACAACAGAGCCTAAAATTACAGAGATAATGCAATTTTTAAAGCTACGAGTACCAAAGAGTACTTCGCCGATAATTACAGAAGCCAAACCGATAACGATGGTACCAGTACCCATACCAACGTCAGCAAAACCATTGCTTTGTGCAACAAGCGCACCGGAGATTGCAACGAGAGCGTTACTAATCAGCAAGCCAAGCATAATGGTAACATCAGTGTTAACGCCTTGAGCACGAATCATTTGTTGGTTGAAACCGGTAGCACGAATAGCAGCACCAATTTCAGTACCGAAGAACCAGTACATGAATACTGCTACAAGTACAGTCGCCAACACGCCAACTACCAAAGTAGTATGAGCGCTGTTCAAACCAAACATATTTCTAATGATAGTAAAAGTAGTATCAGTACCAAGCAAGGAAAGGTTTGCTTTGCCCATAACACGCAGGTTTACGGAATACAAAGCAATCATGGTCAAGATACCTGCCAAAAGTGCAGGGATTTTCATTTTAGTATGCAGGATTGCAGTTACAACGCCTGCCAACATACCTGCAACAGCAGCACCAATAAAAGAAGGAATGGGACCAAAGCCGGCAGCAAGCATAGAAGCAGCAACAGCTGCGCCTAAAGGGAAGCTACCTTCAACAGTCAAATCTGCAACATCCAAAACTCTGTAAGTAATATAAACACCTAAAGCCATTACAGCCCAAAGCAAGCCTTGCGCTGTAGTGGGCACTAACAAATCAATCATTTAATACATCCTTCCTTATTTCACTGCCTTATCCAAAATCTCTTTCGGAATGGTCAGGCCAATTTTCTTTGCATTTTCTTCATTAATAATAACATTAAACTCTTTTTGAGATTGAATAGGCATATCTTGAGGTTTAGCTTTACCGCTGAGAATATCAGCAGCCATTTCACCAGATTGTTTACCTAATTTATAGTAGTCAATACCAAGAGTTGCTACGCCGCCAGATTTAACTGCTTCGCCTTCACCGCAAATTACGGGAAGCTTAGCTTCTTCAGTAACCATGGCGAGAGCAGGCATTGCAGAAGCAAGCACGTTATCAGTGGGAACATAAATCGCTTGAACTTTACCAAGCAAGCTGCGAGCTGCTTGTTGAATATCGTTTACATTGTTAACTGTGGCTTCTTTAATTGCTACACCTTTAGCTTTCGCAAAGCCTTTAAGTAAATCAACTTGTACTTGAGAATTTACTTCGCTGGAATTATAAATAACGCCAACAGCTTTAGTAGAAGGAACAAGCTTCATAATCAAATCAAGTTGTGCATCTACCAAGTTCATATCACTGGTACCGGTTACATTAGTACCGGGTTTTGCATTACTTTTTACAAGCTTAGCTGCTTCATAATCGGTAACAGCAGTTGCTACGATGGGAATATCCTGAGTGGCATTGGCAACTACTTGCGCCGCAGGAGTTGCAATAGCACAAATTAAATCTACTTTATTGTTAATAAATCGTTCTGCAATGGTACGCAAATTGGATTGATCAGCTTGTGCGTTTTGTCTATCAAAAGCAATGTTTTGACCTTCTTTAAAACCTTTTGCAGCCAAACCATCTACAAAACCTTTACTTGCTACATCAAGCGCAGCGTGTTCAACGATTTGTACGATGCCAACGGTAACCTTATCTTTTTTTGCAGCTTCTTTCTTTTCGCCGCCACAACCAGTCATAAGTCCCATAGCCAAGCTTAACATTACGCCTGCAGCCAACATCTTAAACTTTTTATTTTTAAAAGTAAACATAAACAACATCCTTCCACTCTACGAATTAAGCTTTCCACTCGTAATCTATAGATGTTACCATTTTATTATTTTTTGTGGATAATGTAAACCAAAATTAGTCCATATATCCATTTTAAAAACAAAAGGTACGAAGCTTTGCCCTCGTACCTTTATCAACTAAATAAATTATTTTTTAGCCTTATCAAGGATTTCTTTCGGAATGGTCAAGCCAATCTTTTTGGCACTTTCAAAATTAACAATGACATCAAAGTCTTTTTGCGCTTGGATAGGCATATCTTGCGGTTTAGCTTTACCACTGAGAATGTCTGCTGCCATTTCGCCAGTTTGAACGCCCAATTTGTAGTAGTCAATACCAAGAGTTGCAATGCCGCCGGATTTAACAGCTTCGCCTTCGCCACATACAACAGGAATCTTCGCTTCTTCTGTTACCATTGCCAAGGTAGGCATTGCAGAGGCAAGCACGTTATCCGTAGGGATGTAAATAACATCAACTTTACCAACTAAGCTACGAGCTGCTTGTTGAATATCATTTACAGTAGTAACAGTAGCTTCTTTAATTTCTACTTTTTTAACTGCTGCTGCCTTTTTCAAAATATCAACTTGTAATTGAGAATTAACTTCACTGGAGCTATAAATTGTGCCTATAGCTTTCGCACCAGGAACCAGTTGCAGAGCCAAATCAAGTTGAGCTTCTACAGGGTTCATATCTGTAGTACCGGTTACGTTAGTGCCCGGTTTCTTATTGTCTTTAATAAGTTTAGCTGCTTTGTAATCAGTAATAGCAGTGCCAACAATGGGAATATCCGGAGTTACGTTAGCAACTGTTTGTGCAGCCGGGGTAGCAATCGCACAAATTAAATCAACTTTGTTGCTTACAAAGCGTTGAGCAATATTTTGCAGATTAGATTGATCTGCTTGTGCATTTTGTCTATCAAAAGTAATATTTTGACCTTCTTTGAAACCTTTTGCAGCCAAACCATCAACGAAACCTTTGTTAGCTGCGTCGAGCGCTGCGTGTTCAACTAATTGAACGATACCTACGTTAACCTTATCTTTTTTCGCAGCTTCTTTCTTTTCGCCGCCACAACCTACCATCATGCCCATTGCTAAAGTGAGCATAATACCTGCGGTTAACATTTTCATTTTCTTGTTTTTAAAAATAGTCATAATAAAGCCCATCCTTCCATACTACAATACTACATTGGCTTCTTTATCCATAATCAAAATACGGATGTTTACATTTTAGTCTTTTTCTGCAAACTTGTAAACTATTTTAATTTTAAAAAGGTACGAAGCGTAAAACTTCGTACCTTTTTGTAACATAAGTATCAATATTTTTATTTAGCAGCTTTTTTCATAATTTCTTCAGGAATATTCAAGCCGATTTGTTTAGCGTTAGCTTCATTAATAACGATTTCGAAATCTTTTTGGGATTGAATAGCCATATCTTGGGGTTTAGCTTTGCCAGCGAGAATATCTGCTGCCATTTCGCCAGTTTGTACGCCCAGTTTGTAGTAGTCGATACCGAGAGTTGCAGTACCGCCAGCTTTTACCATACCGCCTTCACCGCAAACTACAGGAAGTTTTGCTTCTACAGCTACGATGCTCAAAGTAGGCATTGCGGAAGCGAGAATATTATCAGTAGGAATGTAGAGAGCATCTACTTTGCCAACCAAACTACGAGCTGCTTGTTGAATGTCATTAACGGTAGAAACAGTTGCTTCTTTGATTTCTACGCCTTTAGTTTTTGCTGCAGCTTTCAAAATGTCAACTTGCAATTGAGAGTTAACTTCACTGGAGCAGTAAATAGTACCGATAGCTTTTGCATTGGGAACCAGTTTCAGAGCCAAATCAAGTTGTGCTTCAATGGGGTTCATATCGGTAGTACCGGTTACGTTAGTGCCCGGTTTAACATTATCTTTTACAAGTTTAGCAGCTTTGTAATCGGTAATTGCAGTGCCAACGATGGGAATATCCGGAGTTACGTTAGCAACAGTTTGTGCAGCCGGAGTAGCAATCGCACAAATCAAATTAACTTTATTATTTACAAAGCGTTGAGCAATATTTTGCAAGTTGGATTGGTCAGCTTGTGCATTTTGTCTATCATAAACTACGTTTTGGCCTTCTTTATAACCTTTGGAAGCCATACCATCAACGAAGCCTTTGTTAGCAGCATCAAGAGCAGAGTGTTCTACTAATTGCACGATACCAACATTAACTTTTGCGTCAGCTTTTTTAGCTTCTTTCTTTTCGCCGCCACAGCCTGCCATCAAACCCATAGCCAAAGTAAGCATAACGCCTGCGGTCAACATTTTTAATTTTTTGCTTTTCAGAGTAATCATGATAAATTCCATCCTTCCATACTACAAATCGAGCCGATTGTGCTCTAAATGTTTAAAAGATGTTTACATTCTATTCCTATTTTTGTAATTTGTAAATAAAAATTTACTTTTTTCTTGAAATTTTTTGTACACAAAAATTCACTGTACAAAAAGTAACACTTTAATTATTTTTGCACAGTGAATCTATTTTCTTGCATATTCTTTTTTCAGAACACCTTTATTATTTTTTGAAATACGGAGTACGGCAAGGAGTGTTCCAGTATTCTGCAAGCTCTTCGTTCATGCGAGCAATGCAAATTTCAAAGCCAGCCATTTCTTGAACAGTCATCAATTCGCCAACATGACTTGCAACAATTTCAATTTCTTTTTCTGCCAAATAAGCATAGCAGTTACGGTAAACTATAAGCTGTTCCATCAAGGAGGTTGCACCGCTACCGCTAACAATTACTAAAAGTTTTTCTTCTGCCAATACGTTCAAATCTTCCAACAAAGCATCCAGCATAGCAGAAACAGTTTCTTCCGCAGTAGCCATAGGTTTCGCCTTGCCTGCTTCACCGTGAAGACCTACGCCAACTTCCATGCACCCAGCTGCTACTTGAGCGATTTCCATACCGGTAGCAGGATTGGTCGCACCACTTGCCGCAACAGCTAAGGTTGCCACATTGTCTGCAAAACTTTGGACGATGGCAGCAACTTCTTCTAAAGCCTTACCTGCGAGGGCAGCAGCACCTGCAATTTTAAGCAAAGGAACAGCGCCGACCATACCACGACGGTTTTGTGCTTCTTCTCTCGGAGCGTTGGCAATATCATCTTGCACAACAATCTTCGCTACGTTAATGCCAAGCTTTTCCGCTTGCTTCATTGCAAGATTAGAAGCCAGGATATCGCCTGCGTGGTTAAGCACTACCAAAAGCACACCCTTGCCTTTATCAGCAAGTTGGATAGCTTCGATGCAAGCTTGAGGACCGGGAGCAGCAAACACATCACCAACAACAGCGATATCAAGCATACCTTCGCCAACAAAACCACTCAAAGCAGGTTCGTAACCGCTACCGCCAAGAGCAACAACAGTTACGCGATCAGCTTCCGCTAATTTTTTATTCACTACCAATTTACCCAATTCCAAAGACACAAGTTCGGAATGGGCAAGAGCCAAACCTTGCAACATTTCTGTAGTCAAGGTGTCGGGATTATTAATAAATTTTTGCATATTTAAATCCTCCAAAGGAATTAGTTTCTACTTACTATTTCCACACAAATGCACATACTTCCTGCAAAACCTTCGGCAACACTACGCCCAAACTTTCAATGTGTACGCGTTCCGTACGTTGGTGCAAGTCTTTACCCCAAGGCCCTAAAAGCAAGAAAGGTATTTGCAGTTTTGCCAGAGCTTCCATATCGTAGCTGTACAGCTTACCCCAACAAGGCATATTCGCCGCCAAGGCTTTACTGTCAAATTCTGCGTCCACACCCAA
The DNA here is from genome assembly GCA_937901335.1 of uncultured Phascolarctobacterium sp. Classification (GTDB taxonomy): domain Bacteria; phylum Bacillota; class Negativicutes; order Acidaminococcales; family Acidaminococcaceae; genus JAHHUH01. Next base: position 26,653 of record CALCHC010000031.1, read on the forward strand.
ATAACTGCAATCGGAAATGCCCATAAAGTATTCCTTGCATTTTACAGGCAGCAGAGTGCCAACGTGTTCAGCTACTTTTTTGAAGCTTTCGCCTACAAGCTTACCACTGTTCAACGCAGGATAGTACGGCGGAGCAAAGGCAGTAATAATTACAGGTTCATCAATACCGGTAAAATCAAGTACTGCTTCCATTGCTCGTAAGGTAATACTTGGGAAATCAAGCTGTTCAACTTGGAGTTTCTTACTCATCGCAGCTTGCAATTCTTTATAAAAATCTTCATAGCCAGTTTTGGTTTGAGCAATTTGCAAAAGCTCGCCGTAAGTCATAACTTTCAAGCTATGACCACAGCCCTGTTTCGCCATAGCAGCTTGTGCTCCTACCTTGCACTTATCAACAAACCAATTCATAATTTGCTCCGGAGTTTTGCTAAAGGTAAGCACGTTACAGTACCCTGCAGCACGACGAGGCAAACTAAAATCATAACCAGGCTTCAAATCTCTGGCAAAGTTCCAAACTGGAGGAACAGTACTTTCTTCGCCGTAAGTATCGCTAATATTGTAGTCAGCTTCGCTGGCGCAAATAATCTCCGCCAAAGCAGCAAGAGGATTCACCCCTTGAGGATAACTGCCAATTTGCACAGCCTTGCCTTGTACCAAAACTACGGGGAGCATTTTGCCAACACTACCGCTATAAATAACTTGCTTGCCATCTTCCACACTGTTAGGCTCGCAGTTAATCGCCACTTCGTATTCTAAACCGTAACGCTCGCGCAAATCTTTCAGCAATGGCAAGCAACTACGCATACCAACGGAAAAAGCTTCTTCATCGG
>CALCHC010000032.1 GCA_937901335.1 uncultured Phascolarctobacterium sp.
TATCCAACAAATCTTTCAAAATCCAAACCTATCTCCAGCTTAGTCCTATTTCTTTTGCAATAACGTTCAAGTGCAAGTTGATATTTTTCTGAATCAGACAAATTTTCATACTCATTTTCAGTTAACCAATGTCGAGCAACATCTTTGTTATTATCGTCGTCTTCGTTGTAAATATCTGTTTTACATAATTTATTATCCAACGGTTCGTCATTTAAGTCTAATAACCAGGGAAACATATTCTCATAGAATTTAACTTTATACTCTGCTATCTTTAGGTTATTTTTAAACAAGACTTTTTCAAACTTTAATGTTTTTACAATATCTGCACTTTTTAAAGCCGGTTTCTTATTATATCGCAGATAATTTATAATCTCATCATGTCTAGCTTCTTCAATATCAGCAATATACTTTGCCAAAACAGGAATATCCTTTACTTTAAGTGAAAACAAATTCTCTTTTTCATTAAACTCCTCCATTCTTTGATTTATAGCATCATTGATTTTTTCGTAAACACGCTTATACTCTTCTATATCTTTTTGTATTTTTCTCCTATTTTCCTCAGCGTCTTTAACCATAATCAAACAATCATTTTTAGTGTTTTCTTTAATGCAGTACGCTTCATGTTCTGCACTTCTAAGAATTACTTCGCTTTCTTTTTCAGCACAGGTCTTTATTTCGCAAGCATGTTTGTGTGCTTGCTCTAAAATATTTGTTGCTTCATCTTTCGCTTCATCTTGTATTCTCAATAACTCTCTATACTTTTTCTCTTTTCCAAGCATCCTACATTTTGCTTCTTCATATTTCTGTTTAAGTTCACTTCTATATTCCAAGTGATTTCTTTCCATTTCCAATTTTGCTTTTTTAAACTCTTCTAATAAAATTATTTTGTATTCTCTTTCTCTATTATCCAACTCACTTTGTTTTTCCTCATATCTTTTCTTATCCTCAACTAATTCATTGGTTAGTTGTTTCGCAGCATTTTCTCCTATGCGAATAATTTCATTAGCTTCTTCTTTCGCTTTTGCAATATAGATATCTATTTTCTTAAACTCGTTTTCAAAGTACTCTATCTTTTTTTGTTTTTCGTCATTACTATGCCACAGATACCAAACAATACCTGTAATTATCACTAACATTATCCAAAACATAACAAACACCTACCTTGTTTAAATTTTACCATAAAACACATCAATAGTAACCGCCCTTAAAATTAATAGGCAATAACTTTCATACTATAACTACCTCTCTTAAATCACTATTGAATACTTCTTTCAGTTGTGCTATATTCAAAGTAACTCAATCGGCAGTGGCTGAGGATTGTTTGTCGGCAGAACTTGGTAAGCAATCTGTTAGTTTTTATTTACACAATTGAATGGTATAATTTTTATATCTGCATTATTTGCGAGCGACCGAATCCCCTTCGGTTCCGGCTATACTGCCGATAGGGGTGAAAAACGCACCGTCGCCGGAGACGGACAATGGACGAACGCTCCCATTAAAATAATGCTAATTAAAATCCCCTGCACCTTACGGTACAGGGGATTCTTCACTCTCCAAGTTCTGTACCCTTACGCAGAATCTCTAAATATTCCTCGTAGGCATAAACTCTATTCTTATTTTTTGTATTCGTTTGTCTAAGTACCCCTAACTTCACAAACGCACTTATCAATCTTGAAGTAGTATTATACGCCAAGCCAAGTTGTTGTGCAGTCTTTGTTATATCTACAATGGGATTTGCCTCTAAATATGTAAATAACTTGCCTGCATTTTCCAATTGCCTTTTGGGGATAGCAGTAAGTAAAATCGCAAAGCTCTTTTCGTGTAAAGCTTTAAGTTCATCAATAGTAGCAATAGCATCTTCTGCTGATTCTACAAATGCTTGCAAAAAGAATTTTATCCATTGCTCATAACTGCCAGTCCTGCGAACTTCCATCATTCTATCGTAATACTCTAAACGATTACGTTTCAAGAAGTAGGATATATACAACGCAGGTACACTCAAAACCTTTTGCTCTAATAAAAACAAAGTTATAAGCAAACGCCCAACACGTCCATTACCATCTAAAAATGGATGGATAGTTTCAAATTGATAGTGTAACAATGCTGCTTTTACCAAAGCATCAGTGCCATCGTCTGCGTTGATGTACTTTTCTAAATCGGACATAGCGATTTCCATATCTTCAAGATTAGGCGGAATATAACGGGCATTTTTCAGAGTACTACCTTGTCCGCCAATCCAATTTTGCGAACGCCTAAACTCACCAGGATTTTTCTCTTGCCCACGCACATTTTCTAAAAGTACTGCATGAATTTCTTTAACCAACCTATTGCATAAAGGTAGTTCTTTTAATCTTGCAACTGCAAATTCAGTAGCCTTGATATAGTTAATAACATCACTGACATCTGCATTAATATTGTTATCTAGCAAAGGGTCAAAAATATCATCTAAAGTTGCCTGCGTCCCTTCAATTTGAGAAGAAAGCAAAGCTTCTTTACGCACATACATAGATACAAATAGATTTATGTTGGGAATACGAATTGCCAAACCTTCTAACAAAGTAAGCATACTATTAGCTTTAATGAGCAAACCCAGTTCTTCAGAAGAAAGTGCAATTGGAGGCACAGGTGGCAAAGGAGCCGGAACAAAAGAATTATAAGCCATTTCGCCTGTTAAATTTTTTCTATAAAAGCCAGCTCTATTTTCCATAGCACACCTCCTAAATTAAAAATAGTGGAAATTTCAAGCCTATTATATCACCTATATTTCCACTATTCAACATTAGTGGAAATATCACTTAAAATTTTGCTTTCATATTTCCACTTTTTCCTAAAACAACAAAAAATCCCCTGCACCTTACGGTACAGGGGATTTACTTTGCTTAACTTACAGCTTATTCGCAAGTGAACGGCATCAAAGCAACACAACGTGCGCGTTTGATAGCGGTGGTCAATTGACGTTGATGTTTAGCGCAAGTGCCGGAGATACGACGGGGCAAAATTTTACCACGTTCGGTAACATAACGGCGCAGTTTTGCGACATCCTTGTAATCGATTTCTTCAACTTTATCAACACAGAAGCTGCAAACTTTTCTTCTGGGTCTTCTACCTCTTTCGCGTTTCATTGCATAACCTCCCTTATCCATATTTTAGAACGGAATTTCTTCATCAAAGGGAACCGGAGAACCAAAGCCACTTTCAAAATCAGCTTTACCAGCGCTAGCCGGTGCGCCACCATTTGCAAAATCGCCTTTACGTTCAATAAACTCGAAGCCATTAGCAATAACTTCGGTTACCCAACGTTTAGAACCATCTTTTGCATCGTAGCTGCGGATTTGCAAGCGACCTTCAACAAGTACTCTTTGTCCTTTGGTGAGACTGTTCCCGCATAATTCAGCTTGTTTACCCCATACGATTACGGGAATAAAGTCAGCTTCTCTTTGACCATCTTGATTGGCAAAAGGTCTATCAACCGCGATAGTGAATTGGCAAACAACTTTGCCGGTCTGAGTGTAGCGCACTTCAGGATCACGTACCAAACGGCCCATAAGAATAATCTTATTCATGGATTATTCACCCTTTCTGATAATCATGTGGCGCAGAACTTCGTCGGTAATTTTCATAACGCGATCAAGTTCTTTTACTGCAGCGGGTTCAGCAGTGAAGGTTACGAGAACATACAAGCCTTCATTCAGGTCTTGAATTTCGTAAGCAAGGCGTTTTTTGCCCCAGCGATCGGTTTTTTCTACATTACCACCGTTTGCAGTGATGAGGTTGTCAAATTTAGCAACAACAGCTTCAAATGCTTCCTCTTCAACGGGTTTAACGATGTACATAATTTCGTAAGCTTTCACGAAATCACCTCCTCCTTTGGACTTTGGCCCACTAAGTGAGCAGAAGAAGTATATATAGAAATATATACACAAGCCTGTTGATTATACCATTACTATTTTAAAATTGCAATATCTTTTCAATAAAAAACCGCCGATTTCTCGGCGGTTTCGTAATTTTTAATTATTTCTTTTTCATCCAGGACATCATGCTGCGGAGTTGGCCACCAACTTCTTCGATGGGATGTTGTGCACCTTTACGACGCATAGCTTTGAAGTTAGCTTGGTTAGCTTGGTTTTCAAGGATCCAGTTTTTAGCGAAGGTACCGTCTTGAATTTCAGCCAATACTTGTTTCATAGCAGCTTTGGTTTCTGCAGTGATGATGCGTTTGCCGGTTACATAGTCACCGTATTCAGCGGTGTTGGAGATGGAGTGACGCATTTTAGCCATGCCACCTTCATACATCAAGTCAACGATGAGTTTCATTTCGTGCATGCATTCGAAGTATGCGCTTTCCGGAGCGTAGCCAGCTTCAACGAGGGTTTCATAACCAGCGGTGATGAGGGCAGTTACACCACCGCAAAGAACTGCTTGTTCACCGAAGAGGTCGGTTTCAGTTTCTTCACGGAAAGTAGTGGTCAATGCGCCAGCGCGGGTACCGCCGATACCTTTAGCATAAGCCAAAGCAAGGTCAAATGCTTTACCGGTAGCATCTTGGTAAGCGGTTACGAGGCAAGGTACGCCACTGCCTTCGGTGTAGGTACGACGAACCAAATGGCCGGGGCCTTTCGGAGCAACCATGAATACGTCAATGCCAGCAGGCGGAACGATTTGGTTGAAGTGAATGTTGAAGCCGTGAGCGAATGCCAAAGCGTTGCCCGGTTCCAGGTTCGGTTCGATATCTTTATAGTAGGTAGCAGCTTGTTTTTCGTCCGGAATGAGGATCATTACTACGTCTGCAACTTTTGCAGCTTCAGCAGCAACCATAACTTTGAGGCCAGCAGCTTCTGCTTTAGCCCAAGAATTGGAGCCTTCATACAAGCCAACAACAACATTTACGCCACTTTCTTTCAAGTTGAGCGCATGAGCGTGACCTTGAGAACCGTAGCCGATGATAGCAACGGTTTTACCTGCTAATAATTCCAGATTCGCGTCTTCGTTGTAATAAATTTGTACCATAATAAAACACCTCTAGTTAAGTAAAATAATTTATCAGTAAATATAGGGATTGGCTATATTTATCGACGGTTAAATATGAGTTTTTACGAAGTCATAAATTACTGCGCCTGCTGCAACCATAGGTTCTACCAAGTCGCTTTGTTCAATTTGGACTTCAATCAAGAAAGGTTTAGTTCTGCCTTGAGCTTCTGCCAAAGCTTTAGTAAATTCTTCACAAGTAGTAACGGTTACGCCATCACCACCGCAAGATTTTGCAAAACCTACGAAATCAAACTCTGTCAAAATAGTGTTAGAGTATCTTTCGTTGTAGAAGAGTTGTTGCCATTGTCTTACCATACCCAAGCAGCTGTTATTAATTACGATGCTGATAAGAGGCAAGTTTTCACGGCTTGCAGTGAACATTTCCATACCGGTCATTTTGAAACCACCATCGCCACAGATGTGTACGATTTGGGAATCCGGTTTTGCAAAAGCTGCACCTACAGCACCGGGTAAACCGAAGCCCATAGTGCCACAGCCACCGGAAGTCAAATGATGACGCGGTTTATCAATGGTCAAGTATTGAGCAGCCCACATTTGGTTTTGACCAACGTCAGTTACAAAAATGGTATCTCTGTCAGCAAAAGTTTTGTTCAATTGGGTCATTACCCAAGGAGCAGTAAGTCTTTCGCCACTGGTCAGGAAGCGATCTTCCATTTTGTCCCATTCTCTGATTTGTTCCCACCATTCGGGATGCTTGTTTTCTTTAACCAAAGGCAAGAACTTCGCCAAGGTTTCTTTCAAATCACCGGTCAGGTGCAAAGGAACTGCAACGTTCTTGTCCAATTCGGACGGGTCAATATCCATATGGATAATGGTTTTGGTACCTGCGTAACGATTTCTGTCACCGGTTACCCTATCACTTAAACGGCTACCTGCTACGATAAGTACGTCAGCATTGGCAACAGCAAGGTTGCAATCCATATGACCATGCATGCCGGTCAAACCAATTGCTCTTTCATCACTGCCGGGGTATACACCCAAGCCCATCAAAGTGCTTACTACAGGCAAGTCTGCCTTATGTGCCAGTTCAAGCAATTCTGCTTCAACGCCACTGGTTACTGCACCGCCACCAACCATCAATACAGGTCTTTGTGCTTCATTTAATGCAGCAACTGCTTTTTCTAAATTCCCCTCATCGGCCTTAACTACTTCTGGCAGTTCTACTTCTTCTAACTCCGGATAATCCAGTTCTTTAACGGTCAAATCACTAGGAACGTCAATCAAAACAGGACCGGGTCTGCCTTCTTTTGCAATAGCGAAAGCTTTTCTCAGCATCGGCACAAGGTCTTCGCTCTTGCGCACGATGGCATTATATTTAGTGATGGGCATTGTCACGCCCACAATGTCGATTTCTTGGAAAGCATCTCTACCTAAGTTTGCTACAGGAACTTGTCCGGAGATAGCAACTACGGGGATGGAGTCCAGATACGCGGTAGCCAAACCGGTTACGATATTAGTTGCGCCGGGGCCGGAAGTTGCGATACATACACCAACTTTACCGCTAGCACGTGCATAACCATCTGCTGCGTGGATTGCGCCTTGTTCGTGCGCAGTCAAAATATTTTTCAGAGGAGCATCATACAATGCATTATACAAAGGAATAACTGCCCCGCCGGGATATCCAAAGACTGTATCAACGCCTTGCTCTTGCAAAACTTTGATGATAGCCTGAGCACCTGTCATCTTCATTAAATGTACCTCCTTACGCTACAGTATCCACGGATACAACGGATACTTGTTTAGCTAACAGTTTTGCAACCTGAGCAGCAACAACATCTGCCAGCTTAATTTCCAAACGCAAGGTATCTTCTTGCGCGTCCATATGTAAGGAGCGTACTTGTGCGCCTTGTTTTGCTAACACTCTTAAAACTCTCGGTAACAAAGTTTCATCGTTCTTACCGACTACAAGTACTTTATCAAACATTACTTCTTCCTCCTTATAATGTGGGGCTGCCTATTACACTGCATAGCATTTATTTATAAAGAAAGCCCCTGCTTATACAGCAGGGGCGTAATATACAACGCGGTACCACCCTTATTTATCACTTTTGCACCAGTCCAACAACCAGCTCAGATGTAACGTATCTGCTACGCATCAGTCTACTAGTTAATACTTTCGCTGACGAGTTCATGGGTGATTTACTCCACAAGGCTCCGTACCGATTTACACCAACCATCGGCTCTCTAAGACTTTGCGCTTGCTTTCCGTCCCAATCATTACCTTTACTGCAAATTTGAAATTAAGAGTATTATGCACCTTTTTTCGTTTTTTGTCAACAAAAAGTTTCATTAAAACTTTTTAAGGTAAAATTCTACATTTTTTGTAACACTTGTTGCATAGTCATTTTGATTTGCCAACAAATAGTCTTTAATTTCAGCACTCATATTGCCAGCGTCCGGGCCAAGAACTTTTGCATATGCTAATGCATAAGCTTTGCCAATTTCAGTTTCAGCAGTAAGTTCTTCTGCAGTAGCAACTTCCAGTTCAGCAGCTGCAGCGATTTTGCCCATGAGTTCTGCATTGTTAGCAGCAATCATTTGGAGTGCAGCCAACCACAATACGTTGGTCAGTTTA
>CALCHC010000033.1 GCA_937901335.1 uncultured Phascolarctobacterium sp.
AACCATCATTCGGATCGCCACACTCCTCTATGTCCATATCAGCATAATGGTAGCGTACTTCACCGGTAATCTTCACAGCGTCAGCACCTTTTTCCAGTTTAGCAACTCTTACTCCTAAAGTATCAAGTTCATCTGCAAATTCTGCAGCAAGCTTGTCAACATTGGCACCTTGCGCCATAGCCTTTGCCACAATTTGTGCCATTTCATAGCGAGTCATCAGTTTGTTACCATCAAAGTTACCTTCAGGATAACCCTCGATAACACCTTCCGCAACAAGTTGTGCTACACTGTCATAAGCCCAATGTCCTTGAGGAACATCACTAAAGGGATTTGCTGCATAAGCGGAAGCAGTAATTCCAAGTGCCATAGCAATTGCCAAGGTTAAAGATTTTTTCATAAAACAACCCCCTGTCTTTTCATTTCGGTAGGTATTATCACTACAAATTATATTATTTGTAGTAAATATCTCCGTTTGCCTGTATTGTACCAAAAAAAAAAAAGCAATCAGTCAATTAAAATAGTACTAATATTTAGAAACCATTATTTTTTGAAACATTTTGTAATATTTGTGTCATTTTATTGCAAACAGTAAAGGCGTTCCCTAAATTAGGGAACGCCTTTTAAATCAAACAACATTTAACCTGCAACAATCTCTAAAAGTAGCCCTAAAATTTATTGACACTCAGTTAATTCAAAAGTATAATTTAACTGCGGATATTTATCTGCGATGCGGTGTTTCTCTACCAAATAAATGAGAGCCTGTATAAATCAGGTGTTTCCCTACCAATAAGTGGGAGTCTGTAAAATCAGAGTAGGCAGTACCAACTGTCTACTCTTTTTTTATTAGAAAGGATATTAAAAAACACAAAAAGGGACAGCCGAAGCTGTCCCATTTTCACAAGTAATAACTTAAAAACTTGTCAGAAGTGCCATATAACGAGGCACAACAAACTTGTGCCGCGAAGGCGTACTAAACGTACGTCGAGCAAGTAAGTGAAGTTGCAACAAAGTTAGATGGTGCTTATGGCACGTTTTACTTATACAAGTCTACAGGTACCAAAGCTCTCAAGTCATTGCTCAGAGTAAACTCATCCGCCTTAACCTTGAACACCTCTGCCAAAAGGTCAGCAGTAATAATCTCGCGAGGAGCACCGCTTGTTACAAGCTGTCCTGCCTTGACTACAACCACATGGTCTGCATACATAATAGCGTGGTTCAAATCATGCACTACCATTACAACAGTTAAACCAAGTTCTTGGTTCAGCCTTGTAATAAGCTGCATAATCTCCAGTTGATGGCAAATGTCGAGGTAAGTAGTAGGTTCGTCTAACAGCAGTACTTCCGGACGTTGTGCAAGAGCCATGGCAATCCACGCACGTTGACGCTCGCCACCGGAAAGAGTATTAAGTAAGCGGTAACGCATTTCCTTAACCCCAGTTTGTTCCAGCGCCCACTCTACATGTTCCTTATCATCCTTACCTGCTCTACCTAAGAAGCCTCGATGTGGGAAACGCCCCATCTCCACAAGGTCGTTAACAGTCAAATCACTGGGAGCCTGCGGTGATTGGGTAAGTATTGCCAAGCATTTAGCAAACTCTCTTTGAGAAAGAGTGCTCATCTCCTGCCCCTTAAAGGTTACACTACCCTTGTAAGGCAAAATTCTAGACAGTGCCTTTAAAGTTGTACTCTTACCACAGCCGTTAGGACCGATGATGGCAGTAACCTTACCTTCAGGAATATCCAAGGAGATACCGTGAACAATCTCTTTTTCATTTATACTAACAGAAATATTTTGTGCTTTAATAATTGCGTTCATCAGATTTCCCTCCTTAACAAGAACAGGAAGAAGGGCGCACCTAAGAACGCCATAATAATACCAACAGGTAATTCAATGGGAGCAAACATTACACGCGCGAAAGTATCGCTTAAAGTAATGGTAGCAATGCCCAAAAAGGCAGAAGCCGGTAAAAGATAACGGTAGTCACTGCCTACAAGTAACCTTGCAGCGTGAGGAACAACTAAGCCGACAAAGCCCAAAAGACCAACAACGCTGACTGCGCTTGCCGCCAAAAGAGCAGCAATGGCAGTAAGGACGATGCGAGTAACTTCTACGTTAATACCAAGGCCACGAGCCATTTCGTCGCCCAGTTGTAAAATATTAAGATAAGCAGCACTTGCCATGGCAAGCACTACACCAATAACTGCGTAAGGTAAAATTATGGAAACGTGAGGCCAGCTACGAGCAGCCAAACCGCCTACCATCCACATCAAAGCGCCGTGCACCCTATCGCTATAGAAAATCATCAAACCGCTGATGCCTGCACTCAAAAATGCAGAAACTGCTACACCGGCAAGAATGATGCGTACAGGTTTAATACCATTCTTCCACGCCAAGATGTAAATGCAAATAGCAGCTACCATTGCACCAATAAAGGACACAGGGGTAATTAAATATTCTAAAGCAGGATAAAGAATCATAATCACTACGCCTGCCACACCTGCACCGGAGGAAATACCAATCAAGTGAGGATCAGCCAAGGGATTACGCAAAATTGCTTGAAGAATTGCACCACTTAAAGCAAGGTTAATACCAACAAGAGCGGCTACAATGGTACGAGGTAAGCGAATGTTCCAGATAATCATACTATTGGGGTCAGTGCCGGGAGCAGCAAGTATCTCCAGGATTTGACCAAAGGGAATATCAGTAGAACCATTCACTAAACTAAGGCATGCACCAACCAAAGCAAACAAGGCGAAAAAACAAATAACCCCTACACGCCATGCGGTACGGGAAACGCCAAAACGCTCTATAGTTTGGGATGCATCAAGCTGTTTACTCATCTATAAAAAACCTCTAAATATATTCAAAATAGAACTAAATCTCATTAACTTGTCTTCAATAATAGCATTTTTTACATCATCAGTCAACGCAAAACGCCTTGTTCCAAAAGCGTCACTTTGTTATAATATCTGACGAGGAGTGATTAAAATGGAAATGAACGAACTCATTAAACGCATCAACGAAATCGCCAAGAAAAAACGTACTGTTGGCCTTACCGTTGACGAAGAAATTGAGCAAAAAAAATTATACCGCGAATATCTTGATAACATTCGTGGTCAAGTAAAAGGTCATTTAGACAACATTACCATCGTAGACGCAGAACCGCCTAAACACTGATGAATAATTTTATTTTAAACGAAGGCAACATCGCCTACGAGGATGATTACCTGCTGATTATCGACAAGCCTGCGGGAATGTTAGTGCACCCCACAGTTAATGAATGGGGCTGCACTCTTTACGATTACGTTACTGAATACTACGCTCGTAAAAACATTACCGCAAATATTCATCCTGTCTCTCGTTTAGACAGGCACACATCCGGACTTGTTATCTTCGCTAAGGAACCCATCATCCAACATTGGCTAAGCCAACAGCAAATGGATAAGGAATACTTTGCAATCGTAACCGGTGAGCTTCCTGAAGAAGAAGGAATTATCGAAGCTCCTATTGCCCGCAAGGAAGGCAGCATTATTGAGCGTTGCGTTAATGAAAATGGCAAGTATGCTAAAACAAGCTACAAGCTTCTTTCTAAACGCAATGGTTTATCTTTAGTGCAAGTGAAGCTTTTTACTGGTCGTACTCATCAAATTAGAGTGCATATGGCGCACATTGGTTGTCCCCTTTTTAACGACAATCTTTACGGAACGCCAGGCCCTCAAAGCCGTCATGCACTCCACGCTTTCAAGCTACGCTTCATCCATCCTGTTAGCGATAAGCCCTTAGAAATTACCAGAACTTTACCCGAAGATTTGCGTAAAATCATATACTATTAAATTTAATAGTGTGCTATAATTAACTTATCTAAACAAAACGTTTAAGGAGGAATTTCAATGCCTTTAGTAACATCTACTGAAATGTTTAAAAAAGCCTATGAAGGTAAATATGCTGTTGGTGCTTTCAACGTAAACAACATGGAAATCATCCAAGGTATCGTAGAAGCAGCAAAAGTTGAACAAGCTCCCTTGATTCTGCAAGTTTCCGCTGGCGCTCGTAAATATGCTAGCCACATCTACCTGATGAAATTAGTAGAAGCTGCAGTTGAAGACAGCGGCTTGCCCATCTGCTTGCATCTCGACCACGGTGAAGATTTCGAAATCTGCAAAGCTTGCGTTGATGGTGGCTTCACCTCCGTTATGATTGACGGCAGCAAACACTCCTTTGAAGAAAATATTGAATTGACCAAACGTGTAGTTGACTACGCTCACAATAAAGGCGTTGTAGTAGAAGCTGAACTTGGCAAACTGGCAGGCGTTGAAGACGCTGTTAAAGTTTCCGCTGCTGACGCTACCTACACTGACCCTGACCAAGCAGTAGAATTCGTTGAACGTACTGGCGTTGACTCCTTGGCTATCGCTATCGGCACCAGCCACGGCGCATACAAATTTAAAGGTAAACCGGAATTGGACTTCGCTCGCTTGGAAAAAATCTCCAACATGCTCCCCAACTTCCCGCTGGTTCTCCATGGTGCATCCACCGTTATCCCCTCTTTTGTTGAAGAATGCAACAAATTCGGTGGTAAAATTGACGGTGCTCAAGGCGTTCCCGAAGACATGCTCCTGAAAGCTGGCACCTTCGGTGTTTGTAAAATCAACATCGATACTGACCTCCGCTTGGCAATGACCGCTTCCGTTCGTAAATATTTGATGGAACATCCTGGCGACTTCGATCCGCGTCAATATTTGAAACCGGCTCGTCAAGCTATCCAAGACATGGTTGCACACAAAATCCGCAACGTTCTTAACTGCAGCAACCGTCTCTAATTCCAAAAAAATTAGCGCACTCTTACGAGTGCGCTTTTTTATTTTACCGCTTCAATAGCTTCAGCTTCTTTAATATGTTTTCTAATATCTTCGCAACAAATATGGAACTTAGCTTTTTCTTCAGCAGTTAACGGCAATTCAATAACTTCTTCAACACCGTTCTTGCCAATTACGCAAGGAACACCTGCGAAAACATTTTCTTCGCCGTATTCACCTTCAAGAAGCATGCTTGCAGGCATAATGCGTTTTTCATCGTGAAGTACTGCACGAATCATACGTGCCAAAGTGGAGCAAATACCGTATTCAGTGCATTGCTTGCCATGGTAGGTAACCCAACCTGCGTTAATAGCAATGCGTTGCAATTCGTCTTTATCGAAAGTAAAGCGTTCATCCTTACCTTCAAGAGCAGCAAGCGGTGCGCCACCAAAGCTTACACAAGACCAAGCTGCCATTTGAGAAGCACCGTGTTCGCCAATCATATAGGCACTAATTGCTTGATGGTCGTAGCCAGTTTGTTGTGCAAGTGCAGATACCAATCTGGAAGTATCAAGACCAGTACCGGTACCGAACACTCTTCCTTTAGGAAGACCACTTAATTTATAAACAAGGTCTGCAACAGTATCGCAAGGGTTTGTAATGGAAATGATAACACCGTTAAAACCACTTGCCATTACTTTAGGCATAGTTGCTTTAAGTTGAGCAACAGTGTAACGCATTTCGTGATTACGGTCGCCGGTAGCAACAAGGCTAATATCACCCAAAGAGTTTACCAATACATCGCAATCACCCAAGTCTGAATAAGTACCCACATTAACAGTAACATTGTGAGGCATATACATAACTGCATCACGTAAATCTTGGCACTCACTTTTAACTCTATCTTCTCTCAAATCTACTAATACAAGCTCATCAACAATTCCTTGGATGGCAAGGCTGTAAGCACAGTGTGCACCCACGTGACCTACGCCTAAAATACCAACTTTTCTAATTTTATGCATATTAAAACCTCATTTACGAAATTAATTATTACATTACCATCTTTTAGATTTAGACCAGTACTCACTACGTAAAAGCGCAAGTACGGTGAAAAGCTCTAAGCGTCCTAAAAGCATAGCAATGCACAAAACTATTTTGCCCATCGGTGTAACTTCAGCGTAATTGCTAATTGCACCTAAAGTACCGAAAGCAGGACCAACGCTACTAATACAGGAAGCAACACCAAAAAGAGAATCTTCCACGGAAAGTCCTGTAAAAGAAAGTGCAAAGGAAAGCACCACGATTACGAGGATATACATAAAGAAGAAACGACTGATGTTAACAATAGTAGATACAGGCAAAATTCTATTATTATAATAAACGGTCAAAAGCATTTGCGGATGCAAAGCTCGACGCAGTTCAGCAAAAACAGTTTTCACAAGCACTACAAAACGGCAAATCTTAATACCGCCGGCAGTAGAGCCTGCACAGGCACCAGTAAAGTACATCAAAGCCAAAAGCAACTTGGAAAAAGCAGGCCATTCATCATAATTATACGATACAAAGCCTGTTGTAGAACCAAAGGATGCTACTTGAAAGAAAGCATAACGGAAGCCTTCAAATAAGCTATAACCATTAACATGCACAATGTTCCAAGTAATCATACCGGTTACGATAACCAGTAAGCCAAGATATGCCTTAAACTCAATATCGTTAACAAGCGATTTAACCCCGGACTGCACCATATAATAATAGAGCGCAAAGTTACCGCCTGCCATAATCATAGCAAAACCAAGCACAAACTCAATGGCAGCACTATCAAAATGAGCAACGCTATCGTTATAAGTAGAGAAACCACCTGTCGCAATCGCAGAACATGCATGGTTCACAGCATCAAACAGATTCATACCTAAGCACATCAACGCAATGATAAGTACTACTGTCATTAATGTATAAATGCCAAACAGTGCTAATGCAGTAGTATGAATGCGAGGCAAAATTCTATTGTTGGAGAAGCCGGAAACTTCCGCATTGAAAAGGTACACAGCACTACCTGCGATTTGGGGCAAGAGCGCTACGAAGAGCACGATGATACCAATGCCACCTATCCAATGAGTTAAACTACGCCACAATAAAATAGAACTAGGCACAACCTCAAGATTAGCAATAACAGTAGAACCAGTAGTAGTCAAACCGGACATACTTTCAAAAAAAGCACTAACAGGATCAAGGATGCCACAGAACACAAAGGGCATCGCAGCAATTACTGCAGCTAAAAGCCAGGCAAAAAATACAGTGCCTATCCCCTCGCGAACAGAAATATCTTTTCTATCTGCATCCTTACCATAATGACCAAGAGCTAAATACAAAACTCCTGCAAACATAATGGCAAACAAAAAATCTATGAAGCAATGCTCATTATTCAAAACAGCAACAGAAAAAGGAACAAGCAAAGCCAATCCCATACCAAGGCTCAATTTGCTTAGAAGATAAGAAATAATTTTAGTATACATAATTATCCTCCAAGCCCTTACCAATTTTGTTTATTACGCCAAAAATCAGGACGCATAATTACAAGCAAGGTAAAAATTTCCAAACGTCCCAAAAGCATAGCGCAAATGGTAATGATACGCCCAAAGGTAGAAATCTCACTGTAAGTAGAAGTAGGACCAACAATACCAAAAGCAGGCCCCGCACTACTCAAACAGGTTGCGATAATACCAATGGATTCCATAATGGAAATACCTGTCAAAGAAATAGCAATGGTCAAGACCATAAATACTATTATGTATAAGAAGAAGAAACGGGTAATATTGCCAATAATGGCAGGATCAATTACCTGACTACCCATTTTTAATGAATAAACAATTCTGGGGTGCAAGGTACGCAAAAGTTCTGCCCAGCTTGCTTTCAAAAGAATTACTACACGGGAAACCTTCATACCGCCGGCAGTAGAACCACTGCAACCACCAATGAACATTAAAATCAACAATACATAACGGCTAAAGGAAGGCCAATTATTAAAGTCATCGGAAGCAAAGCCTGTGGTACTGCCAATGGAAATAGCTTGAAAGAAACCGTGACGCAAGCTGTCAGTAAAATTCATATAACCTGCATTATATAAATCAAAAGCGATGGCAGTTGCAGCCACAGCCAACATACCTAAATAGTAGCGATGTTCAGTATCGTTTTTAAATGCTTCCCAGTCACCACGGAAAATCTTATAGTACAAAGAAAAGTTCATACTAGCGATAAGCATAAAGGCGATACAAACAATCTCAATATAAATGGAATGGAAGCTAATCAAACTATCATGATAAAAGGAGAAGCCACCGGTTGCCATAGTTGCCAGTGCTAAGTTAATAGCTTGATAAAAGCCTACCCCACCAAGCATCAGCAGGATAATTTCAATCACAGTAAGACCGGTATAGATGCCTACGATTAAAGCTGCAGATTCTTTAATGCGAGGCAAAGTTCGTTCTGCCACAGCACCAGGAAGCTCTGCATTAAAGAGGTAGCCTGCACCACTGTTCATTTGGGGCATAATCACGATAAAGAGCATAATTACCCCTATGCCACCAAACCAGTGCGTAAGGCAACGCCAAGCCAGCAGACTGTTAGAAAACTCGCTAAAAGAACGAACAGTAGTAACACCTGTAGTCGTAAAGCCTGAAACGCTTTCAAAAACAGAATCTATCAAGCCCATACCATTAAATAGATATGGTAACGCTCCTAAAAAGCAAACAAGCATCCAGCCGCAACCAACAATAGCCATTGCTTCGCGAATGCGTAATCTATATGTAGTTTTTTTAGTTCCGTAATAAAGGAACAATCTGGAAACACCTACAGAAATAAGTAGAGTTTCCAGAAAAACAATAATATGCTCATGATCCACTGCTAAGGAAATAAGCAAAGGCACAAGGACAATCACTGAAAAAGCCTTAGTTAATAACCCTAACAGACGTAGCACCAGCTTATAATTCATTAAATTCAGCCTCAGCTTTCAAACATGGGAACAGTACTCTTAACAAGTTCACTCTTCACGAAAAGAATGATACGGTCATCAGCGTGAAGTACAGTATCACCATTAGGAATAATAGCTTCATTATTATGTACGATGGCACAAATCAAGCATTCTTGCGGTAGTTTAATATTGCGCAACGCTTTGCCTTCAACTTCGCTACCAGCAGCAACAATGATTTCTAAAGCTTCTGCTTGTGCACCTTCTAACAAGGAAACAGAAACAATACCACCTTTGCGTACGAAACGTAATACTTCACCAGCACTGAGCAAACGAGAAGAAAGTACAACGTCAACGCCCACTTTTTCCATCAATTCAATATACTCATTGCGAGCAACACGAACAATGGTCTTCTTAGCACCCAAGTGTTTAGCCAAAAGCGCTAACAAAAGATTCAGTTTATCGTCTTCAGTAATGCATACTACAACGTCAGCTTCTGCTACGCCTTCTTCAGTTAAAAGGTCAATATCAGTACCATCACCGCACAACACTAAACCTTTTTCCAATTGAGCTGCCAACATTTGGCAACGCTCTTTATTTTTTTCAATAACCTTAACCATCAAGCCTTGTTTTTCCAACATAGGTGCAAGGAAGCGACCAGTACGACCGGCACCGATGATTAAAGCTTTTTCTAATTTTTCATAGGTATTAGTAAAGTTCTTTTCAAATTGTAAAATTGCTTCTTGTTTACCAACAAAATAAACGTTATCACCGGGCAACAGAATATCATTACCACGAGGAATAATCATTTTATGCTTTCTGAAAAGCATTGCAACCAAAATATCATTTGGTATTTTCAAATTTTTCAAAGGAATATTTGCATAAGGAGAATTTTCCTTAAGCTTTGCTTCAAACATACGTACCTTGCCTTCAGCAAAGTCATCTACGTTCAAAGCAGAAGGAGTCATAAGAATATGGTCAATTTCAGCTGCAGTAATGCGTTCCGGATTTAAAATTAAATCAATCTTCATTTCGCTGTTAAGCATCTCGGGAGAGTTAATAGCATAATCCACATTACGGATACGAGCAACAGTATGTTTGATACCATTATTCTTTGCCATCATGCAAGTAATCATATTCACTTCATCGCTGTCGGTACAAGCAATAAGTACGTCAGCATTGCGAATGTCAGGATCCCTAAACATAGTAGGACTGCAAGCATTACCTTCAATTACAAGTACGTCCAAGGAATTTTGGACAACGTCCTTGCGTTTAGGATCATCTTCTATAACAACGACATCAAATTCATCATCAGCTAAAAGTTCTGCAACACTATATCCAAGTTTACCGGCACCGGCTACTACAATTCTCATAATAAAAACTCCTTAAAGGATTTGAATATAATAAATCAATGTTATTATACCATATTACTAAACAAAAGACAAAAATACCAAAATTCAAGTATAAAAAAGAAAAACAGCACTGCATTTGCAGTGCTGTTTTTCTAACCGGCAGCTA
>CALCHC010000034.1 GCA_937901335.1 uncultured Phascolarctobacterium sp.
AAACAGTTTCTCGTTAAGCAGTACCTTTGAAAGTGGTGAGCAGTATGACCAATTTCGACTTTCTGTTAGCAGAACCGCAGTTTAGTCCCTTTTCGGAAGCGGCAGTTGCAGCAGAGAAAATTTTACACATTGACCCTACGGCTACAGTAATGAATTGTCGCAGGGCGATGGAGTTTGCCATTAAATGGATGTATTCCGTAGATAGCAGTTTGGAAATGCCTTATGATGACAAGCTTGTTTTGTTAATGAATAGTGAGGAGTTCCGCGATATTGTTGGTGCGGATTTGTGGCAACGCTTAAATTTGATTCGCCTTATGGGCAACAAAGGCAATCATAAATTTGATAAAAAGATTACCGTAGAAGAAGCTTCCCTGTGTTTGGAGAACTTGTACGTTTTTATGGACTTCGTTGCCTATTGTTACGCCAATGATTATACGGAAAGACCTTTTGATGCAAGCTTGTTGGTGGAGCATACGGAAGTTCCTGCTCCGAGCCAAGAGCAACTTGATTTTGAAAAACTTCTTGCAGAAAACAAAGCTTTGCGTGAAGAACTCACCGCTCGTCGCGTAGAGCAGCAACAGACTTATGTTCCTAAACCGTTGGAGCTTTCCGAATACAAGACCCGTAAAATTTATATTGACTTTATGTTACGGGATGCTGGTTGGATTGAAAAAGAAGATTGGTTTAACGAAGTTCCTCTGCCTGGTATGCCTAACAAGAGCGAGCTAGGATTGGCAGATTACGTTTTGTATGGTGATGATGGCAAGGCGTTGGCTGTTATTGAAGCTAAGCGTACTTGTGTGGATGTTTCTAAAGGCAGGCAACAGGCGAAGCTGTATGCTGATTTGTTAGAAAAACAACACGGTATTCGTCCTGTTATCTTTTTGACCAATGGTTTTGATACCCGTATAGATGATGGCGCTTATCCTGAGCGTAAGGTTGCGACAATTTATTCCAAGCGTGATTTGGAAAAGCTTTTTAACTTGCGACGTATGCGTAGCAGTTTGAAGCACGTTGTTGTTAATAAAAATATTGCTGGTCGTTATTATCAAGAGGCTGCCATCAAGGCGGTTTGTGAAAGCTTTGGCGTTAAGAATAGACGTAAGGCTTTGCTGGTTATGGCGACTGGTAGTGGTAAGACCAGAACTGTTATCGCCTTGTGTGATGTTTTACAACAACACGGATGGATTAAAAATGTTTTGTTCTTGGCTGACCGTAATTCTTTGGTAACACAGGCGAAGCGTAATTTTGTGAACTTGCTTCCTGATATGAGCGTTACCAATTTGTGTGAGGAAAAGGATAACTACACGGCAGAAGCAGTTTTCAGTACTTATCAGACGATGATGAACTGTATTGATGATGCTAAGGATGAAGAAGGCAAGCTGTTTACAAGTGGTCATTTCGATTTAGTTATCTGTGATGAAGCGCATCGTTCTATTTACAATAAGTACCGTGATATTTTTAATTATTTTGATGCGCCTTTAGTTGGGTTAACTGCAACTCCCAAGGACGAAATCGACAAAAACACTTATGAAATTTTTGAACTGCAAAATGGTGTGCCTACCTATGGCTACGAGCTTGCCCAAGCAGTTAAGGATGGGTATTTGGTTGATTACGTTTCTGTAGAAAGCAAGTTGAAGTTTTTAACAAGTGGCATTCGTTATGACGAGCTTTCTCCTGAGGAACAAAGAGCGTACGAAGAAACCTTTGCCGATGAAAATGGAGATTATCCAGAAGCAATTGCTCCTTCTGCTCTTAATAATTGGATTTTTAATGCAGATACCATTCGCCAAGTATTACATACGTTGATGACCAGTGGTTTAAGAATTGATTATGGAGAAAAGCTGGGCAAAACCATTATTTTTGCTAAAAATCACACTCATGCAGAAAGAATCTTAGAAATTTTTGGCAAGGAGTACCCGCATTTAACAGGTTATGCCAAAGTTATTGATAACTATATCAATTATGTACAAAGTGCTATTGATGAATTTTCTGACCCGAAAAAGTTACCGCAAATAGCTATAAGTGTAGATATGTTGGACACTGGTATAGATGTACCGGAGATTTTGAATTTGGTTTTCTTCAAGCCTGTGTTTAGTAAGGCGAAGTTCTGGCAGATGATTGGGCGCGGAACTCGTTTATGTCCTGGCTTGTTGGATGGCGAGGATAAAAATAAATTTTATATCTTTGACTTCTGTGGGAATTTTGAGTTCTTTAGAATGAACCAAGGCAAACCTACTGCAAACCAAATTGCTTTGCAGGGAGCAATATTTAATTTGAAAGCACAGATTGTATTTAAGTTACAAGATTTGGCTTACCAAACTAATGATTTGATTGCTTTCCGTAAAAGCTTGGTTGATGATTTGGTTAGCAAGGTGCAGGAACTTAACAAAGAAAATTTTGCTGTCCGTCAACATTTGCGCTATGTAGAGCTTTATTCTAATCCTGAAAACTATGTGAGCCTATCTTTGGAAAACACCAATGATATGCGAGAGCATCTTGCACCGCTAGTGACTCCTGATGTTGACGACCCTAAAGCTTTGCGTTTTGATGCGTTGATGTATGGGATAGAATTAGCATATTTAGCTGGCAAGGGTTATGGACGTGGCTTGAAAGATTTGTTCAATAAAACTAGTGCCATTGCAAGGGTTGCCAATATTCCTGAAATAATTGCCAAGTCAGAGTTGATAGATAAGATTCTACATACGGATTATGTGGAGAAAGCTGGTATCAATGAGTTTGAACACATCCGTAAAAATTTGCGTGACCTGATTAAATACATCATAGTTGAACATTTTAAGTATGATACTAATTTTACTGACGATGTTTTAAGCGTTGACTGGAATGATGCGGAATTAGAGAACGATGATTTGAAAAATTATAAAGCAAAAGCGGAGTTTTACGTGCGCAATAATCCTAATCATATTGCTATCTACAAATTACGTAGCAATAAACCTTTGAACAGTGTTGACCTCAAATCTTTGGAGGAAGTTTTGTGGAGCGAGGTAGGAACTAAGGAAGATTACCTTGCTGAATACGGTGAGAAACCTTTAGGAGAATTTGTCCGTGAGATTGTTGGTATGGATATGAATGCTGCTAAGGAAGCTTTTGCTGAATTTTTGAATGACACTAGTCTTGATAGCAGGCAAATTTATTTTGTGAATCAGATTGTGGAATATATAGTACACAATGGCTTGCTGAAGGATTTATCTGTTTTACAAGAGACCCCTTTTACTGACAAGGGAAGCGTTGTAGAAGTGTTTACGGATTTGAGTGTATGGATGAGGATTCGTAACGCCATAGAAACTGTCAACAGAAATGCTGTAGCATAAAAAATAAAACGAGCAAGAGAAAATCTCTTGCTCGTTTTTGTGTGCTTATTATGCATATTTATTAGAATTTTACAGTTACGCCCATTTGAACACCTTTAGCGTTCATTTCTTCATCTCCGTCGAGAATATCTTTGTACTTGCCATCATAGTAGGACAAGTTCAGTTCGATGTTGTTGAAGAGGGGTTTGGTAATACCAATTTCGTAAGCAGTACTTTTGGTACCTGCACTTACATTGCCCCAAACGGTGAAGAGCAGGGGAATGTCAAAGTGTGCTTGGAGACCAATGTGGCCAGAATTTTTCTTTTTGCCACCGTAGTTGTCGGTATCAGCTTCTGCGCCTAACCAACCTGCATAAGCAGAAACGTTAGGAAGAACTTGGTACATCAAGTTAAATTGTTGAGCAGTAAGGTCACCGTCGCTACCTTTGAATTGGTCGTAGTTGTAGTTAACTGCCATGCGTTTGCCAATACCAACAGTTGCACCGTAGTAAGAGCTGTCGGATTTAGACATTTTGTAATTGCCACCTTCCAAGCTGGAGGGGAAAGTGATGCCTGCATCGATTGCGAATTTGCCTGCATCATAATTTTTGAGCGGAGCAGCGAATGCGCTAGTGCTAAAGCAAGCGGTCATAATTGCTGCTGCGGTTAAAGTTGCATAAAATTTTTTCATAATGAATCACTCCTTTATAAAGAGTATTTTATCACAAGAAAAATCTATTGCAAGAATTAGCTAAAGTACAATTTTGGGAAAGGCTTGTAAATTTCCTAAAAAGATAGGATAATTAAAGTGTATTACTATGAGTGAAGGCGGATATGATGAGCGATAACAATAAATTTTTAAAGGGTACGCTAATTTTGGCTATATCCAGCGTCGTTGTAAAAGTCATCGGCTCGTTGAACTGGATTATTCTTTCACGAGTTTTAGGTGGCGAAGGCATTGGCTTGTACCAAATGGGCTTCCCAATTTATTTGATGGCGATTACCGTTTCCAGTGCAGGTATCCCCGTAGCGATTTCCATTATCACTGCGGAAAAACTTGCCAATAAGGATTACCGTGGTGCCAAAAGAGTCTTTAGCGTTTCTTTAAGATTACTTTTAATAAGTGGTTTAGTCTTTTCTTCAGCGCTGTTCTTTGGAGCAGGCTGGTTAATAGAAAATCAATACATTCGTGATGCCAGAGCATATTATTCTATTATTGCACTGGCTCCAGCAGTGTTCTTCGTAACTTTCCTGGCAAGCTTCCGTGGTTA
>CALCHC010000035.1 GCA_937901335.1 uncultured Phascolarctobacterium sp.
CAGTGCCAAGCACCAGAACATCGTATTCCAAAACTTTTTCTTCGCCTGCTTCCATATAGGTAACAGTTTTAGCCTCGCGGTCAATGGAGGTTACATTGCAACCAGTACGCGCGTCAATGCCTTTAACAGCTTTGAAGAAAGCAGCATCGCGGGGAATACCTTGGGGAGTATGGTCGAACTGGGTGAAGCTCTTTACATCCCCACTAATAAAGTACGGGAAACCGCAAGCACCGTAGCTAAGTTGCGGGCCACGTTCCAGTACGATAATTTCTACATCTTTATCACGACGACGTAAGCGAGCAGCAGTTTTCATGCCGGTCGCAACGCCACCAATAATTACAACTCGTTTTGCCATAAATTCACGCTCCTTGCGCATATTACATTACGGATAAGTTCTACACGAGTACCTATTTTCCCTCTATTTATTTAATATTAAAATGCCCTCATTAAAAATCAAAGGCTACACCCAACCTCACGGTCAAGTGTAGCCTTCAAGCCAAATTAATTAGAGAACGTTTTCTTCTTCAGAAACTTCTGCGATGTTATTTTTTTCAGCATAACCAGTCAGAATCATGGTCAATGCGCCGTCGCCAGTTACGTTACAAGCAGTACCAAAGCTGTCTTGCAATGCGAAAATGGTAAGCATCAAAGCAGTACCGGTAGCATCGAAGCCAAGAACACTGGTAATCAAACCAAGGGAAGCCATTACAGTACCACCGGGAACGCCAGGAGCACCGATTGCGAATACACCCAAGAGCATGCAGAACAGAACCATATCGCCAAATGCAGGCAGAGTGCCGTACAATACTTGGGATACTACCATTACGAAGAATACTTCGGTAAGTACGCTACCGCAAAGGTGAATGTTAGCAAACAGAGGAATACCAAAGTTTACCAAGTCTTTACGCAGAACGGAAGATTTAAGTGCGCCACGCAATGCGATTGCCAAGGTTGCAGCAGAAGACATGGTACCAACTGCAGTGATGTATGCAGGGCCATAGTGTTTGAGAACTTCCATGGGGTTCTTGCCGGAGTAAGCACCAGCCAAAGTGTAGAGCACTGCCAACCAAATGTAGTGACCTACCATAACAATTGCAACTACCATCAAGAATACAGGCAATTGTTTGGTAATGCTGCCTTCGTAAGAAAGTGCACAGAAGGTGCAAGCGATGAATACGGGAAGCAGAGGAATAACAATGCGAGTTACGATTGCGAGAACGATTTTTTGGAATTCTTCCAAGCATTTGGTAATGGTAGTGGAATTAGTCCAAGCTGCAGCCAAACCAACCAATACGGAGAATACCAAAGCGCTCATTACGCTCATGATAGGAGCAATTTTCAAATCAAAGAGCAGTTTCGGCAAATCTTTCAAACCATCTACCGCAGGGGTGATGTTCAAAGAAGGAATAATGCTGTAACCAGCAAAGGTGGAGAAGAACGCTGCGCCGATGGAGGATACATAAGCCAAAACGATTGCAAGACGCAGCATAGTGCTAGCGTTTTTACCCAAGCGGGTGATGGACGGTGCGATAAAGCCAATGATAATCAGCGGAACGCAGAACATAATTACATTACCAAGGAGGCTTTTACAGGTAAGGATCACCTGCATTAAAGATTCATTTGCCCCAAGGCCAACCATAATACCTAAAGCTACGCCAATAACAAGGCGTACAGGCAGGCTACCTAAAAAGTTACCCATTTTTTCACACTCCTTTTTTATAAAATTTTATAGGGATAACATACAAATATAATAGCCCAAATACAAGAATACTTCAAGCGAATTCGACAATTTCGTGAAATAAAAAAAGCTCCTGCACAAGGCAGGAGCTTATAATTTTAAGCAAAGAACCAGTTCATTACGAGCATTGCCAAAAGTGCATTCAAAAGACTTGCACTCATCAGCAAAGGCCAGTATCTTTTGGGAACGTCCGCTACACCGAGAAGACGACCCATATATTGAAGTTGCGCACCCAAAAGGAAGAAACAAGGCATCAAAATAGTTACGTGACGTGCATCGAGAATACCATTAGCTGCCATATTAGCTGCCAAACCTACGGAAGCAGAACTGGAGAGCCAAGCAGTAAGTACTACGGTTACAGCTTCACCGGGCAAACCGAAGATGAACATCAACGGGCCAAATACTTCGCCAACAAATTTCATAACACCCAAAATGCGAAGAACTTCTGCTACTGCATAAGCCATCAAAATATTGGGAACTAAGTTATTTAAAGTAATGTTCAAGCCCTTACGAGCACCAATGATGAAAATATCAAAGGGATTATTAACTTTAGGTTGATTATTGCTCATCTTTGAAATCCCCCTTGTAAACGGTATTAAGCATCAGGCGAACATACATAGCGCCAACAAATTTAAAGATAAAGATTAAAGTTACAGGAATCATAATGGAGCAGGTCAAGTAAGAGAACACTGCAGAACCAATCATAAAATAGTTAGCAATCATACCTGCACCAGAATATTGCCAAGCACCCATAACAATCAATTCTTTTTTAGTAATGAGCTTGTCGTCATACAAACCTTTGGTCAAAACTGCACCTGCGTCAGTAGATTGCAAGTCGGTAATCAAAGCCAAACCGGTCAAGCCAGGCAAACCAAGCAAAGGTTTCAACAGCGGAGTCAAGCATTTTTGAGCAGCGCGAATTGCACCGTAATGGTCAAGTACTTCAATCATACCCATTGCAAACATTACGCCAGGAACCAAGGACAAAGCAAACATAAAGCCGCCACGTGCACCAAAGCCACCGCTACCAACGAAGGTGGATTTACCAACCTCTTTCATTACACCGAATTTACCAACCAAGGTGGTAAAGTCAAATGCACTTAACCATTTCATATCCGGGAATTTAACCATTACACCGGAGAAGAATAAAATCGCTACAATAAGAGCGCAAAAAGCCAACGGACCAGCTTTCCATTGACTGGGGTCCAATTGAGCATTTTTAGTTTGCTCTTTCTTTTCTTCAGACATCATAATCCCTCCTAAAAAATTTTATGCATAATTCTTAATCGTAATGCAATGTTTAGATTATACACAAACGGTTTGTCATCTGTCAACGAAACACGCCACCATTGCTTGTTTTCTAATAATTAATGTGTTAAAATTTCCGTGGATTGTAAACCGAAATCTTTTTATAATAATTCAACATACATAAAGGAGAAACTTATGACCACTCTGAACGTAAAAGAAATTTATAACGACTTACATCAAATACCGGAACTTGGTATGCAAGAATATAAAACTTCTGCTTACTTGGCAGACGCTATGGAAAAATTAGGCTACGACGTTACTAGAAACGTTGGTGGTACTGGCGTTGTTGCAATTGAAAAGGGCGAAGAAGAAGGCCCTGTACTTTTGCTTCGTGCTGATATGGACGCTCTCCCCTACACCATCGACGGCAAACAAGTTGCTATTCATGCTTGTGGTCACGATGCTCACAGTGCAATGCTCTTAGCTGCAGCCGCTGAACTCAAAGGCAAAATTAAACGCGGTACTTTGAAGGTTCTCTTCCAACCTGCGGAAGAAACTCTCGTTGGCGCGCTTGGCATTATTGATGCAGGCGTGTTGGAAGATGTAGATATGGCACTTGGCCTGCACATCCGTCCGGTACAAGACATTCCTTTCGGAACTCTCTCCCCCGGCGTGAAACACTCCTCCAGTACTTTCGTAAAAGTTGTTTTGCACGGCAGAAGCGCTCATGCTTCCCGCCCGCACCTTGGCGTGAACACTATCGAAGCTGCTGCTGCCATCATCCACAGCGTTGCTTCTATTAAAATGAACCCCAACTTCTCTTGGAGCTGCAAACCTACCATCATCAACGGTGGCGGCACTGCAACCAATATCATTCCCGACTGCACTTCCATAATGTTTGATATCCGTAGCCAAACTAATGAAATCATGAGCGAACTTTTGGAACGCTTCCAAAAAGTTGTAAAAAATGTTGCTGATGCTTTCGAAGCTGAAGCAGAAGTAATCTTCCCCGGTGGCGTAATTCCTGCTGCAGTTCTCGATGACGAGCTCACCGCAGAAGTAGCTGAAAGCATTAAAGAAGTTGTAGGTGAAGAAAACCTTATGCCTGTATTGAATAATACCGGTGGCGAAGACTTCCACTACTTCGCAAATAAATACCCCAATCTCAAAGCAGCTTACTTCGGCGTAGGCGTTGCTGCTGAACCCGGTCTCCACGATCCTAAAATGAGCTTCAATGTTGATGGCTTGCAAAATGGTGTAGACGTTTTAGTTAACATGACTTTGAAGAAATTGGGCTAAGTTTTAAAACGTATATATAAAACTATATGTCATCTTTTATGCTGTGCCCGCACCTA
>CALCHC010000036.1 GCA_937901335.1 uncultured Phascolarctobacterium sp.
TGCCCGGAATGCAGAAAGAATGCTGCAAACTAAAAACTCGTTATAAAAATTAAGAGCGTGCGAAAGCACGCTCTTTTGTTATGCAAAAAAGTGGGTTCCGTTTGGCGGACGGAACCCAATAAAGGAGAGGTGTATGATGAAAAGATGTTGTTCTATTGCAGCTGCTTATTTCTAAGCGACTACTTGGAGGAAGATTCATTTCTTCCTTGGTTATATAATAACAAATCATTTTGTCATAAGTAGGTACGGTTGGTAACAAGTTTGTGAAATAAAAACAGGACTGCGTTTTGCAGTCCTGTTTAATTTTAGATATTATTCTTTGCCAGCAAGTTTTTTGTAATTTGCAAGGCGTTCTTTTGCGTCAGATTCGGTTTTTTCAAACAGAGCTTCTGCAGTTTCAGGGAACATTTTCAAGAGGGAGGAGTAACGTACTTCGCCCATGAGGAATTCGCGGAAGTCAGCAGTAGGTTCTTTGGAATCCAGAATGAAGGGATTTTCACCTTTAGCTTTCAAATCCGGGTTGTAGCGGTAGGTTGCCCAGTAACCAGCTTCAACAGCACGTTTTTCTTCCAATTGAGTGCAGCCCATACCAAGTTTCAAACCGTGGTTGATGCAAGGAGCGTAAGCGATAATGAGGGACGGACCTTCATAAGCTTCTGCTTCTGCAATTGCTTTCAGGGTTTGAGCTTTGTCAGCGCCCATAGCGATTTGTGCTACGTAAACATAACCATAGCTCATAGCCATCATGCCCAGGTCTTTTTTCTTGGTCTTTTTGCCGCTTGCTGCGAATTTAGCGATTGCTGCAGTCGGGGTGGATTTAGAGGATTGACCGCCGGTGTTGGAGTAAACTTCGGTATCGAATACCATTACGTTTACGTTTTCGCCGGAAGCAAGTACGTGGTCAAGACCGCCGTAACCGATATCATAAGCCCAACCGTCGCCACCGAAGATCCAATGGCTACGTTTTACAAAGAATTGTTTTTCTGCGTAGAGAGCTGCGCATTTATCGCATTGATCTTTATATTTTTCCAGAACTGCAACGAGAGCATCTGCACGTTCACGAGTGCCAGCGCTTACGTTCATGTTTTCCAGCCAAGCTTCGAGAGCTTCTTTCAAGTCAGCGGGAATTTCTGCAGCGAGGATTTCTTTAACCATTTCAGCAACGCGTTCACGAGATTGTTTTACGCCTAAGAACATACCCAAACCGTATTCAGCGTTGTCTTCAAAGAGGGAGTTTGCCCAACTGGGACCATGACCTTGGCAGTTTTTGGTGTAAGGCATGGACGGAGCACTTGCACCCCAAATAGAGGTACAACCGGTAGCGTTAGCAATCATCATTCTGTCGCCAACAAGTTGGGTTACCAGTTTAGCATACGGAGTTTCGCCGCAGCCTGCGCATGCGCCGGAGAATTCGAGCAAGGGTTGTTCAAATTGAATACCTTTAATGGTATTTTTGTTCATGGGGTTAGCTTTCGGAGTAACTTCTTTCATTGCATAATCCCAGTTAACGGTTTTAGCAAGTTGAGAAGCAAGCGGTTTCATTTCCAAAGCTTTGCCTTTCGGTGCGGGGCAGATTTGTGCGCAGTTACCGCAACCGGTGCAATCAAGCGGAGAAATGTTGATAGCGAATTTCAATCCTTTAGCGCCAATAGCGTCTTTGGACGGCAAGCTTGCAGGAGCATTAGCAGCTTCTTCTTCGGTCATCAATACAGGGCGGATTGCAGCGTGGGGGCAAACGAAAGCACATTGGTTACATTGGATACAAGTATCAATTTGCCATTCAGGAACGTTGATTGCGATACCGCGTTTTTCATAAGCACTGGTGCCGCAGGGGAAAGTACCGTCAGCATATTTATTGAATGCACTTACGGGGAGTTTGTCGCCTTCCAAACGGTTCATGGGAACGAGCAGTTGGTCAACAAATTCGTTGCCGGTTTCAGCAGCAAGTTTGCTATCTTCAGCATTTGCCCAAGCAGCAGGAACTTCAACAGCAACAATTGCGTTGATACCTTGGTCGATAGCAGCGTTGTTCATGTCAACGATGTTTTGACCTTTTTTGCCGTAGGAATGTTCTACAGCTTCTTTCAAATGTTTAACTGCGGTTTCCAGAGGAATTACGTCAGCAAGTTTGAAGAATGCAGATTGCATAATCATATTGATGCGACCGCCAAGACCGATTTCTTGAGCAATTTTAACAGCATCAATGATGTAGAATTTAATATCGTTTTCTGCGATGTAGCGTTTCAATTGGCCGGGGAGGTTAGCATCCAATTCTTCTGCAGTCCAGGTGCAGTTGAGGAGGAAGGTGCCGCCTTTTTTCAGGCCAGTGAGAACATCGTAGTTATAAACATAGGATTGGTTGTGAACTGCAACGAAGTCAGCTGCGTTAATCAGGTAAGGAGCCATAATGGGAACGGTACCGAAACGCAAGTGGGAAACAGTTACGCCACCAGATTTTTTAGAGTCATAGGAGAAGTAGCCTTGAGCGTACATATCGGTGTAGTCGCCGATGATTTTGATTGCACTCTTGTTAGCGCCAACAGTACCGTCACTGCCGAGACCCCAGAATTTGCAAGCTTTGGTGCCTTCTTTAGTAACGTCGATGTTTGCGGTAACAGGCAAAGAAGTATTGGTAACGTCGTCGATGATGCTAACGGTGAAGTTGTTTTTCGGTTCAGCAGAAGCCAAGTTGTCAAATACTGCAACAACGTCGGCAGGAACGAGGTCTTTGGAACCTAAGCCATAACGGCCACCGATAATCATCGGATTTCTGTCGCTTGCATAGAATGCAGCGCGTACGTCTAAGTACAAGGGTTCGCCAAATGCACCGGGTTCTTTAGTGCGGTCGAGAACTGCAATGCGTTTTACGCTAGCAGGGATTGCACCCATGAAATGTTTAACGCTGAAGGGGCGATAGAGGTGAACAACAAGTACACCAACTTTTTTGCCTTCTGCATTAAGTTTTTCAACAACGGTACGAACGGTGTCTGCGCCGCTACCCATTACGATGATGATGTCTTCTGCATCTTCAGCACCATAGTAGTTGAACAGGTGATATTCGCGACCGGTCATTTTGGAGATTTCGCCCATGTATTCTTCTACGATTTCAGGAAGAGCATCGTAGTAGTTGTTTACTGCTTCACGAGTTTGGAAGTAGATGTCCGGGTTTTGAGCGGTACCGCGGATAACAGGGTTGTCCGGATTCAAACCGCGTTGACGGAATGCAGCAAGAGCATCTTTGTCGAGGAGTTTTGCCAAGTCATCATATTCCATAACTTCGATTTTTTGAATTTCGTGAGAGGTACGGAAACCGTCAAAGAAGTTCAGGAAAGGAACACGACCTTTGATTGCTGCCAAGTGAGCAACTGCAGAAAGGTCCATAACTTCTTGAACGCTGCCTTCAGCGAGAAGTGCAAAGCCGGTTTGACGAGCAGCCATAACGTCTTGGTGGTCACCGAAAATGGACAGGGAGCTGGTTGCCAAAGCACGTGCAGAAACGTGGAAAACTGCAGGCAACAATTCGCCGGACATTTTATACATATTGGGGATCATCAGCAGTAAGCCTTGGGATGCGGTGTAAGTAGTAGTCAACGCACCAGATTGCAAGGAGCCGTGAACAGCACCTGCTGCACCTGCTTCAGATTGCATTTCTAAAAGTTTTACGGATTGGCCGAAGATATTTTTCTTACCTTGAGCAGACCATTCGTCAACAACTTCCGCCATGGGAGAGGACGGAGTAATAGGGAAAATTGCAGCAACATCAGTAAATGCGTAAGAGATATACGCAGCAGCAGTGTTGCCGTCCATAGTTTTCATTTTTACCATGTTCTTACCCTCTTTCGTTTAGATTCTTTTTATAAAAATAATAGAGCTTTAGCCTCTTTTATTCCTAACCTATATTTTACAATATTAGTAGTACTTTGTAAAACTATATACTGGTATACATAAAGATTTTACTTTTCGAGAAATTGCTTGGCAAAAATAAAAAGCACCTGCGTAAACAGGTGCTTTGAATTATTTAACTACGATTACGGGAACATCAGCTTGTTCTACGATTACTTGGCTAACGCTATTTTTGAACAATCCTTCCAACATACCGAAGCCACGGCTACCAAGAACGATTGCATCACAATTCTCAGCCTTTTCAGCTCGCAGGATAAGTTCAGGGATTTTACCACCACATTCCAACAAATAGGAGCAACTAATATCATGTCCACTCATTATGGAACGTGCAGCATCTAAAACTTCGTTGCCGATTTGTGCCGTCATGCAGTCCCCATCAGCAAGCAAAACGGGCACAGGTGCATTTTTAGGCGCAACGGTCATGATTAACAGGGAGCCGCCGCTCATTTTCACTAAGGAGCAAGCATATTCTAAGGCACGCCAAGAATAATCGCCACCGTCAATTGCCACAAGTACTCGCTTTAACATAAGCTTATTTTACGATAAGAACAGGAACGCCAGCGTATTGCGCAACTTTGGAGCTTACGCTACCCAAGAAGAATTCTGCAATACCGGACAAGCCACGGCTACCAAGAACGATTGCATCGCATTCTTCTTTTTTGGTGAAAGCGATGATGCGTTCAGAAGGATGGCCAACTTCAATGGAGTAAACCACTTTGTGGGGATAGCCAGCCATTTTTTCTTGAGCCATTTCTAAAACTTTGTCGCCAATTTTTTCTAACTCGCTATTGCCTTGTTTAACAGTGCCGTGATCCAGGGGAACAGCAAGCAAAGCAGCGTTATTATAAGGTTGGATTACGTTTACTACTTGAATTTCACTTTCAAATTTTTCGCCAATAGCAACTGCTTGCGCTAATGCACGCCAGCTACCTTCACTACCATCTACGGGTACAAGAATTTTTTTGAACATATTAAAACACCTCCGAGTGATTATTATTGAAATTTTGGTTAGAGGGAAACTCAACCTACTTCTATGCTATAATATTCTTTCTGTAGGGCTAAAAATCCTGCAAGATTATCTGCCGCCACGTTTTTTTCTTGCTTCGTGGATGCGTTGAGATTTTTTACTGAATTTTTTAGGTTCTAAATCTTGCATTTGCGCAGCTGCTTGGCTGGGAGTTTGTTCGTTCAAGATGGGTTCGCCTTTGATGAAATAGTAGTAAAGAAGAATACCACCGATTACCAAAAGGGGCAAGCTGCCAACCCAATACTTGTATTCGCCGGAAGCAATGCAGATGAAATCATAAAAAATTACGCAAGCAGGAATGCAGATGATTTGAGTCCAACGGCTTAATGCGCCTTCTTTACCCATGCAACGGATAACCAAAGCGTATGCTAAAAATGCAATAGCAAAAGAGATTACGGACATAAAAATCAAGAAAAGGAAAAATTCAAAGTTCATTTAAAAATACAGCCTCCTTAATATTCGTCAAGCAAGGTTGAAGCTTGCTTGTCTATAAGCATAAACTATTTCAATAATATCATTTTACAGGTAAATAAACAAGTGCAAGGCAAGATAAAAACCGCAGCCGTAAAGCTGCGGTTTTAAAAATTAATCTTCGTTTTGTTGAGCCAATAAAGTTTCTCTTTCAGCTTTTCTCTTGCGAGTATAATCGGTTACAAGATATTCGCTTTCTTCCAATATAACAAGACCGTTAGTTACGTTCTTTTCTAAATAGGGAAGAATGGTTTCTAATTTTTCGCGAGTATCAACGATTTCAATAATGATAGGATAATTAGCGTTGCCACTTACAAAATAGTTAATAGCTCTGCCTACGCCGCGCAGTTTAGTTGCGTAGCCTTCAATACCTTTAATAACAGTACCGCCTGCCAATTGCAAACGACGAGCTTCGTCAATGATTGCTTTATATAAAGGTTTATCATCTAACATAACATCTTCGCCGGTGTAAATTTTCAAGAAAGTAATTTTTTCAAATTCTAATGCCATATAAGTCACCCCTGTCTTGTAAATTAGCATAACTTACATTTTTATTATAGCAGTTTTAGATTTTTGATGTAAGTAAAATTTTGGTAACAGTTTTGAATTTTTACAGGTTGATGTTCATGCTGCCACTACGGAAGCCTTCAAGGTCAATAGTTACATAGGTGAAACCTGCTTCTTTAACTGCGTTGATGATTTGCTGGCATAATTTTGTAGCAGCAAGTTCAATTTCAGTTTGTGCAACTTCAACACGTGCCAAATTATTATGGCAACGCACGCGGACATCGTGTAAACCTAAAGCTTTCAACGCATCTTCTGCTTTTTCTACGGAAGCAAGCTTCTCTGAAGTTACTGTTTCACCGTACGCAATGCGACTGGCAAGGCAAGCGTAAGCAGGTTTTTTCGCAATAGAAAGCTTGTACTTTTCTGCGAGAGCACGCACGTCAGCTTTAGTAAAGCCACATTCCAAAAGAGGACTAGTTACCTTTAATTCTTTGGTTGCCTGCATGCCGGGGCGATAGTCTCCTAAATCATCAAGGTTTGCTCCGTCCAAAAGGCAAGTGCATCCTAAACTTTTAGCTTTTTCTTGCATAGCTGTAAAAAGAAACTTTTTACAATGGTAGCAACGTTTGCCATCGTTAAGGCAGAATTCAGGTAAATCCAAAGGGTTCAGTTGCAGGAAGTTTACTTCAAAATCTAATTCTTCTGCTAAATGAACTGTATCTTCTTTTTCGAAAGCAGGTACTAGCGGTGTTGAGCAGTTAATAACTTTAACAGGGACATTAGCTTCCTTACAAGCTGCCAGTAAAAGTGCGGAATCAACTCCTCCGCTAAAGGCGAGGGCAGGAGCTGGTAATGCTTGTAGGAATTTTATTAACTTATCTTCTTTATATTTAATGGAAGTATTCATGGAAACTCCTTACGGAAAAATAATTCTAGCTTTCTTTAAATTATAACTCATTTGCACTTGCCATAAAACAACTTTTGAATTATTATGGTATTTGTTGAATTTTACTGGGAATTAGGAAGAGGTATATATTATGGCAAATTTACAAGCAGGCCTGCACGGTACTGCAACTACTGTTGTTACAGATAAAAATACTGCACAAACCATGCGTAGCGGTTCTTTGCCCGTATTCGCTACTCCGGCAATGTGCGCTTTGATGGAAGAAGCAGCTTGTGCTGCTCTCGTAGGTTGTCTTGATCCTGGCATGGGTAGCGTTGGCGTAAGCTTGAACATTTCTCACAATGCACCTTCTGCAATGGGAGCAACCATCACCGCAACTGCACAACTTACTAGCGTTGAAGGTCGTAAGCTCACTTTCGCAGTTATTGCAAAAGATGACCACGGTGTTATCGGCAAAGGCTGCCACGAACGTTTCATCATTGATAATGAGAAATTTATGAGCAAGCTTGCTGAACTGAACAAATAATAAAAGAAAGCGTAAATGTTTCACGTGAAACATTTACGCTTTTTGTTTTGTCGTCTTATTTTTTGATTACGTTCAAGAATGCTTTTAAACGTTCGTTGGTAGGATTGTCGAAGATTTCTTCCGGAGTACCGCAAGCTTGTACGTAACCATCTGCCATAAAGAGGACTTTAGTAGCAACTTCACGAGCAAAAGCCATTTCGTGGGTAACTACAACCATGGTCATTTTTTCTTCAGCAAGCTCACGCATAGTGCGCAGTACTTCGCCGGTAAGTTCCGGGTCAAGAGCGGAAGTAGGTTCGTCAAAGAGCATGATTGCAGGTTTCATAGCAAGAGCACGAGCAATTGCTACACGTTGTTGTTGACCGCCACTAAGTTTGCGGGGATAAACATCACGTTTTTCAGAAAGACCTACTTTTTCCAAAAGAGCTTCTGCTTCTTTGATAACTTCTTCTTTATTGCGTTTTTGTACTTGCACGGGAGCTTCAATCAAATTTTCCAGAACGGTCATATGGGGGAACAAGTTAAATTGTTGGAACACCATACCCATTTTGCAAACGATGCGTCTGGTATCTTCGGGAGAAGCGTATTCTGCACCGTTAGCAGTTTCTTTAGCTAAGGTTTCACCATCGATGATGATGGTGCCTTTTTCAATAGTTTCCAATTTGTTCAAGCAACGGAGCAAAGTACTTTTACCGCCACCGGAAGGACCGATTACAGCAACAACTTCGCCTTCGTTTACTTCAAGGTCAATGCCTTTGAGAACTTCCAAGTTTTGGAACTTTTTATAAATATTGCGTGCTTCAATCTTTTTCATAACAGTTCTCCTTATTGGTCATATCTGGAGAAGTGTTTTTCCAGATTTTCAAACAGCACAGTCAAAACCAAGGTAGCCAAGAGATAGAACACACCTGCAACGAGGAACGGGGTGATATCAAAGTCTCTTTGTACCAAGTTACGGGTGGTACGCATCAAATCGTTCATTGCTAGTACGTAAACCAAGGAAGTATCTTTAACCAAGGTAATGGTTTCGTTACTTACAGGGGGAAGTACGATGCGGAATACTTGGGGAAGAACAATGCGGCGCATAGTTTGAGTGTAGCTCATACCTAAAGTGTGAGCAGCTTCGTATTGTCCTTTTGGAATAGCTTGGATACCTGCGCGGAAAATTTCGCAGAAGTAAGCAGCGTAGTTCAATACGAAAGCAATCATTGCTGCGGTAAAGTCATCAAAGCGGATGCCGATGGAAGGCAAGGCAAAATAGAAGAACAATAATTGCAACATCAAGGGAGTGCCACGCATTACCCATACATAAAAAGCAATGAAGTGTTTAACCAAACTCAGGTTGGAAACTCTACCGAAAGCGAGAATCAAACCCAAGGGAATACTCAATATAATGGTAAAGAAAAATACTTGGGCGGTTACTTGGCAACCAGCCAGCATTTGGGGAATAATACTAATAATGTAATCCATAATAATCTCCGTTCACAGAACAGTTAAATAAACAGGCAAAAGGGGCGAAGAGTCTTCGTCCCTTTTGGTTAAAATCTGTATCTTAGTATTTAGTAATGTCGGCGCCCATCCATTTTTCAGAGATTTTTTTGCAGGTGCCGTCTTTTTTCATTTCGTCGAGAACTTTGTCGATTTTGTCGCGGAGTGCGGTATCGTCTTTACGGAATGCAACTGCTACAACTTCGTCGCCCATGGTTTCATCGAGAACTGCATATTTGCCAGGATTTTTGGTGTTGTAGTAACGAGCGAGAACTGCGTCTACTACCATAGCGTCAACACGACCAGCGTCCATATCCATGTAAACTGCTGCGAAGTCAGGATATTTTCTGAAGTCTTTCAAGGAATCTTTCAATGCTTTGTTTTCCGGAAGGTTGAACAGGTAATCGCCAGTAGCGTCGTCTTGAACTGCTACAACTTTGCCAGCCAAGTCAGAGATTTTTTTGATATCGGAGCCGACCGGAGTAACGATGATTTGTGCGTTAGTGATGTAAGGTTTGGACAAGCCATAAACTTTTTCACGTTCCGGGTTAACGGTGAAGCAGTTCCAGATAGCGTCGATGCGTTTGGATTTAATTTCTGCTTCTTTAGCACCCCAATCGATGGGTTTGAATTCTACTTCCATTTTCAAACGTTTGCAAGCTTCACGAGCCAAGTCGATGTCGAAGCCAACGATTTCATTTTTTTCGTTACGGAAGCCCATGGGAGCAAAGTTATCGTCCAAGCCGATTACAACTTTTTTCGGAGCGTCGTTACCGCAAGCGGTCAACATCATTACCATTGCCAAGCTCATTAATGCCATTAATAATTTTTTCATAACTAAAACCCCTCTCCATATTTTGCTTACCGCTTTCTGCGATAAGTGTTTTGTTATTTGGTATGAGCCTATTATACTTTAGTTCGTTAAAATTGTAAAGTAATAAAAGCAAAATTTTTTAACAATTTTTTTTAGAATCGTATATAATGGAGAGAAAGAATAAAGGAGGATTTCAAAATGCTTTTTACTGATAGAAAAACTGACGTATGTTCCAATCGTTTTGGTGGTGACGGCGATGTTATCATCAACCATTATATCGACGAAAAAATGATTAACGATTCCATCGTTATGTATGCAGAAGTTGTTTTGAAACCTGGTTGCAATTTAGGTTACCATCAACATACCGGCAACAGTGAAACCATCGTAGTTTTGAAAGGCACTGCTGAATATAATGATAATGGTAATAAAATGACTTTGAAAGCTGGCGACGTAGTGCATTGTCCCGATGGAGAATGGCACAGTATTGGCAATGCTAAAGATGCAACCGAAGATTTACATTTACATGCAATCGTTGCAAAAAGCAACTGAGCAAAGATTTTAGAAATTACTAATTTAGAAGGAGGAAGCTAGCGTGCATATAGAACGAGGCGCTTGGGCGGAAATCAATTTAGATGCCATTGCTCATAACGTACAAGTGGCGAAAGCAAATTTAAAACCGTCTACCAAACTGTGCGCAGTTGTTAAAGCTGATGCGTACGGTCATGGTGCTGTGCGTGTAGCAATTGAAGCAGCTCGTAACGGTGCAGATTTTTTAGCGGTAGCTTTACTCCAAGAAGCGGTAAAACTTCGTGAAGCCGGAATTGATATGCCTATTTTAATCTTAGGCTCCATGCTTCCGGAAGTTGCCGATTTGGTAGTGCGTTATGATATTAGCCAAGCAGTTTTTGATGAAGAGCGCCTTTTTGCTCTGAACGAAGCTGCTCTCAAACAAAATACCAAAGCAAAAATTCACATTAAGATAGATACTGGCATGCATCGTATTGGTGTGCACGTGCGTGATGCAGGAAGCTTTGCTAAATTGGCGGCGAGTTTGCCTGGCATTGAAATAGAAGGAACTTTCTCTCATTTTGCAACTGCTGATGGCGATGATAAAGAATATGCTGCTTACCAGTTTGGTCGTTTCCAAGAAGCACTTGCTGCTATTGAAGCAGAGGGCGTAAATCCTGGTATTCGTCATATCGCAAACAGTGCAGCGCTCACAGAACTGCAGGAATATCAAATGGATATGGTGCGTCAAGGTATTACCTTATACGGTTTGCACCCTGCCCATATGATTGACTGCTACAAAGGCTTCGAACCTGTAATGACAGTTAAAACAAAAATTTCCTTCATTAAAGAATTACCTACTGAGGCAACTATCGGTTATGGTAGAACTTATACCTTAAACAGACCTAGCGTTATTGCAACTTTACCTATTGGTTACGCTGATGGCGTAAGCCGTAGACTTTCCAATAAAGGCTATATGTTGGTCAATGAAGAGAAAGCTCCAATTATCGGCAGGGTTTGTATGGATCAATTAATGCTTGATGTAACTGATATTCCTGATGTGAAAATTGGGGATGAGGTTATCGTTTTTGGGGGTAGAGATTTACCTATGGAACTTGTAGCTGAATGGGCAGATACTATTTGCTA
Source organism: uncultured Phascolarctobacterium sp. (assembly GCA_937901335.1). Taxonomy (GTDB): domain Bacteria; phylum Bacillota; class Negativicutes; order Acidaminococcales; family Acidaminococcaceae; genus JAHHUH01. Next base: position 11,294 of record CALCHC010000036.1, read on the forward strand.
TGAAGTGGTATGTGCGGTTAGTCCGCGCGTACCGCGTCATTACGTTCGTGGTAATTAAAACTTGCTATAAGCACCATCTAACTTTGTTGTCATAAAATTGCTTGCTCGACGTACGCCAAGTACGCCTTCGCGGCACAATTTTATTCCGCCTCGTTATCTGGCACTTCTAACAAGTTTTTATATGAAATAAAGCACATTGCGAAATCAATCGCAATGTGCTTTTTGTCGTCTCAAACGTCATTTCCAAGGAATCGCTTTGCGTTCCAAGAATTGCAGTATTAAATTGAAGACTAATCCCAAAAGTGAAAGGACGATTACGCCAGCCATAAGTCTATCTGTAATCATCAGGTCACCGTAGTGGAGGATGAGAGCACCAATGCCAACTTGTGCTGCAATCATTTCTGCAGCAACGAGGAGCAAAAGAGAAGTGCCTGCTGCCAAACGCAAGCCTGCAAAAATCATAGGCAGAGCGTTGGGGAGTACAACACTTTTCATTGTCATCCACCAGCTAGCGTTAAAGCTTGCTGCAACTTTTAGGAGTAAGGTATCTACATTTTTTACACCGCTGTAAGTGTTCATTGCTACAGGGAAGAACACGCCCAAAGCGATGATGGTTACTTTAGAAAGTTCGCCAATGCCAAGCCACAGTATGAACAAGGGGAGCAAGGCGATTTTCGGAATGGGGTAAATAGCGTTGACGATAGGAGTGCCAATTTTATCCATCAGGGCGGAAGTGCCGGTAACAAGTCCAACTGCCAAGCCTACTAAGCTACCGATGAAGAAGCCTGCTAAAATTCTGTAAAGGCTTGCTGCAAGGCTCACACCAATTTCGCCATCAGCAATCATTTGTAGTAAAGCGCTGATGATGGCGGTAGGAGCAGGCAAGAAAAGTGAAGAGACTATTCCACTTTGGCAGATAAGTTCCCAAATGGCAAGTAAGCACAAAATGGAAACAATGGATACCCAATTTGGGTAGCTCTTTTGCCAACTGGTCATGCGGCTTACGACTTTGTACTCATTCATTGTCGTTCACCTCCATTAAGGCAGCGCGAGCATCACTACTGATATGTTCCCAAATAATGCGGATGAACTCAGCAATTTCTTCTGCGTGTTCAGGCTTATCGCGATCAGCACGGGGAATGTCGATGGCGAGAACTTTGCTGATTTTACCGGGACGTCTGCTGAGCAGAACAACTCTATCTGCAAGCATTACCGCTTCCTGAATGTTATGGGTAACGTACAGGGTGGTGAGGCGAGTTTTCTCCCAAAGGGTTACGAGTTCTTCCTGCATGATGGTTCTGGTTTGAGCATCAAGTGCAGAAAAGGGTTCGTCCATCAGAAGAATGTCAGGTTCAATAGCGAGAGCACGAGCAATGCCTACACGTTGGCGCATACCACCGCTTAATTGGTGGGGGTAAGATTTTTCAAAACCTTTTAAGCCAACAAGTTCAATGTAGTGAGCAATGCGCTCCTTGCGTTTATCCACAGGGAAACCTTCTGCTTCCAAGCCAAAGGCAACGTTTTCTGCGACGCTTCGCCAAGGGAACAAGCCTGTTTCTTGAAAGACAATGCTCATTCTCGGTTGGTAGTTACTTTCAACTTCCGTAAACTTAATGGTGCCACTGGTTGGGTCTAAAAGACCTGCTGCCAAATTGAGCAGTGTACTTTTACCGCAACCGGAAGGACCTACAAGCGCAACGAACTCTTCCTTATTTATAGTAAGGTTGATGTTTTGCAGAACGGGAAGTGTTTTACCTTGAGGTGTTTTAAATTCTTTGCTAATTTTTTCAATAACTAATTTCATAAGTGTTCCTAAATAAATTGTTTCACGTGAAACATTTTATTTCATTGCTTTTTCGAGGAAGGAAGTGTTCGCTACGTCTTTCGCTTCAAGTTCTCCTTTAAGCATACCGTGAGAAGCGTACCATTCAATTTGAGTTGCAATGTCGCTGCTCAAAAGTTTGCCGTCGCGGTCAATGTAGGGCAAGCCAAGTTTGATATCTTCTACAGGTGCTTTAACATATTTGGAAACGATAGAAACTACTTCGTCCAATTGTTTAGCATCTTTTTTAGCGATAGCAGCATCGTAGTAATAGTTAACTGCTTTGTTGTAAGCTTTCATAAAACGAACTGCAGCGTCTTCGTTTTTTACGAAGTTAGGCGCATAGAACACTGCGGAAGTTTGATAGGGGATAAGGTCACCAACTTGGACAACCATTTTGCCGTAACCTGCGCGTTGTACTTTGCTGATGTTGGGTTCGTTTAAAATAGCAGCGTCAATTTGTTTGCTTTCGAGGGCTGCCATAACTGCACTTAATTTTCCAAGGGGAATAAGTTGGACGTCATCAAGGTTCATGCCTTTAGTTTCCAACATTCTACCAATCATGTAGTGGAAGGTGCTGCCTTTTTGGGTAATGCCAACACGTTTACCTTTGAGGGCTTCCAAAGAAGTTACACCCTTAGCGTAGTTGTCAGCAGTAACGATAAGTGCAGAAGAGGAGTAACCTTTTTGTTCACGACCTTTGTCTGCAACGATGGCGAGTTTTTGTCCGCTTGCTGCCATGTTAAAAAGGCTGGCGGTAATACCGGTAGCACCAACGTCTACTTGAGAAGAAGCAGTTGCTACTGCAATGGGATGAGCGGCGTCGAACCATTGGGGTTCAACTTGCAGGTTTTCTTCCGCAAAGAAACCTTTATCCATAGCGATAAAGAGCGGTGCGCTACTGGTTAAACGCAGGAGCGCCATGCTTACTTTGGTTTTTTCTTTAGTTTGGGCAGGAGCTGCTTTCTTTTCGCCGCCACAGCCAAGAGCTAATAACATACATAAAGCGGTTAAGATAATAACTAATTTCTTCATTATATATACATCCTTTCCGAAATTTTAAAAATAGTTTTAATCCATTTTACACTATCTGCCAAAGGCTTGCACGAACTTTGTAAAAATAGATGTATGAAAGTTTTAAAAGAGTGCAAAATATAACGGATGAAACGTTTTCGCCTATCATATAATTTCTGCTGATGATATAATGTTAATAGAATTTTGGGAAGGAGCGTGTCTCATGACCGTTAAAATAAAAAAAGTTCTGGCGATGGTTTGCTTGCTGCTGTGTGGAACAAGTACTGCTTTTGCAGAAAGAGTTTCTTTAGCAGAACTGGAGCTGGAACAAAATGGAGCGCCTGTAAAATTTGAACTTGTTGGCGAAAAATTAAATGGCGGTTACGCCAATGATTTGCTTTTGCTGATGAAGAATGCTGATAAGAAAATACTCACTGCCTACAAGCCTCCTGTAGATGGCGGATATAATTGCTTGCTTGAAGCTGTGCAAGTTCAAGAGGACGATAAAAATGTTTTGCTTTCCATTGGCAGAGGTAACTGGCGAGCTGGCAGGGACTTTTTGCTTTTGGATTTTAAAGAACCTAAAAATGTACGCGAAGTTTTTGCTGATACCGATAATTTTGGCGTGGTTAAGAATGTTGTGTGGGATGGCGATGCCATAAAAGTTACAATGGCAGATGGCAAGACTCACGATGTAGAAATTGACCAAGATATGTTGGAGCAAATCAATAAGCGCGGTAAAGAACCTGCTTACAATGGTTTGACTTCTCTTGTGGCTCACGATTTTGACGGTGATGGCAAGGATGAACTGCTTTCCACACAAAGCATTGTAGCTGATAAAAAAGTTCTTGCGGATGTAGGTGCTATGTGGCGTTTGCAAGAAGTTGATGGAAAGAAAGAATGGAAGACCGGCAAATATACCATTATGCTGGCAAGCAGTGGTAAGAACAATACCATTAACGATGGTGTAGATGCAGAAGATTATTGCGTTTTGCCTCGTAAGTTGGTGCTTCCTGGTGGCGAAGCTACTTATCCCGTAGTTGCTTATAAAAACAATCCTGCTCTCCAAAATGAAGTGAATGCTTTATTAATGGAAGAAACTAAACCGCTTTTAGAAAAGTTCTATCACGGTGAAGCAGATGTTGCTTTTAATGTAGCAGTTACAAGTCCCTATCTTTTAAGTTTGCAACTGATTAGTGGCAAAAGCAGTTTTGTTCATCATAATGTGCATCTTGATGTGGAAACTGGCAAGCTTATCAAAATTGAAGATATCCTCGATACGAAGCAAAAGGATTTATTTAAACTGCTGAACCTTTTGAACAACAATAAGAGCATTGATTTTACCAAAGGCTTACCCAAGGAATGGTATATAAAGGAAGATAAACTTTTCTTTTTGGAAATCGTCTCCGGAAAAGAAGAAGTTGCAGGTTTTGCTTTAGGTAATCTTCATAAATTTATTAAGCAACAAAAATGGATTGGCAAGAATTCTGACTGACCAGTCAGCAGAATTCAAAAACGGGAGAAAAAGCAAGTTTTACAAAGCAAAATGCCTTTAATCAAACGAGAAGACGCTTGCTTTTAAAAATTTGCTCATTTATAATGGTATTATTCTAAAATTGGCTTACTATCTCCGTTTTGGGGATTTAGTCTGTATATGCGAAGGAGGATTTTATATGTTTAGTTTTATCCGCTCTCGCCATGCTAAAAAAGCTTTAGCGGCGGCTATGGCGGTAACTATGGTTATGGCTGTTACAGGTTGTGCAAAAAAACAGCAACAAGCTGCACCTCAAGCTACCTTAGTTAAAACCATGAAGGTTATTACTCGTACTACCCCCATTGTGTACGATTATACTGGTTTCGTAGAAGCTACCCAAGAAATGAATTTGGCTCCCCAAGTTACCGGTCAAATTATTGCTAAAAATTTCAAAGGTGGCGACACAGTACAAGCTGGTCAAGTTCTGTATGAAATTGACCCCCGTACTTACAGAGCAAACCTTTTGAGTGCAGAAGGTAATTTGGCAAGCGCTCGTGCTGCTTTGGCTAACGCTGAAATGGACGCAGAACGCTATACCAAACTTTACGAACAAAATGCTGTTTCTAAACAAATGTTGGATAACGCAGTAACTGCTCGTGACCAAGCTCGTGCTTCCGTAACTGCTTTGGAAGGCTTGCTTTTGAACGCGCAAATTAATATGGAAGAAACCAAAGTAACTGCACCTTTTACCGGTCGTACTGATACTTCTTCTGTAGAAGTTGGTAACTATGTTGAAGCAGGTAAAACTACTTTGACTAAAATTTCCAACACTGACCCTGTATTTGTTAAATTCAGCATTTCTGAACCTGAATATTTGACTTTGGCAGCTGCTAATACTGGTGGCGGTGCTGCTCTTGACAATTTGACTGCAGTTTTGGCAAATGGCGAAACTTATGATGTAAAAGGTCAAGTAACCGAAGTTAACCGTGGTATTAGCGATAACACCGGTACTTTGACTATCAAAGCTACTTTCCAAAACCCCAACAAAAAATTGTTGCCCGGTATGTTTGCTCACATTCAAGCTACTGGCGGTGTGCGTGACAATGCACTTTTGATTCCCCAACGTTCCGTAGCAGAATTGATGTATAAAAAATTCGTTTACATCGTTGGCAATGATAACAAAGTTACCATGAAAGAAATCAAACTTGGTCAAACCGTTGGTCGTCTTGTTATGGTTAACAGTGGCTTGACCGGTGAAGAAACTTTGGTTGTTGAAGGCGTTGGCAAAATGCGTCAAGGCGCTTTGGTTGCTCCTCAACCTATGACCGAAGCTGATTTGAACACTGAAGCAACTAAATAAGGAGGTAAGCTTTAATGGCACGCTTTTTTATAGACCGTCCGGTCTTCGCTATCGTGCTGGCAATCCTGATTACGCTGCTTGGCGCATTGGCAGGTTTTAGCTTACCTATCGCACAATATCCTGATATTACTAAGCCGCGTATTACAGTATCTACAACCTATGTAGGCGCTAGTGCTGATACCGTAGAAGAATCCGTTGCTCAATCTATCGAGCAAAAAGTAAGTGGCGTTGAAAACATGTTGGATATGAGCTCCATTAGTACTTCTAGTGGTCAATACGAACTTAACGTTCAATTCAACTTGGATAAAAACGCTGACATCGCTTCTGTAGAAGTACAAAACCGTGTATCCCAAGCAAGCAGCTCTATGCCTGCGGAAGTTATGGGTTACGGTGTAACTACTACTAAAGAAGCAGCAGAAACTATTATGTTCTTTGGCTTGGTTTCTCCTAACAGTACTTATGATGGTATGTTCCTGAGAACCTATGCCGACGCAAGCTTCATCGACGCAGTTAAACGTGTAAAAGGTGTATCCTCCGTTAAGGAATATGCTCCGGAATATGCAATGCGTATCTGGGTTGACCCTGAAAAAATGGCAACCTTAGGTGTTACTGTTGAAGATGTAGCGAATGCTATTAAAACTCAAAATATTCAAGCGGCAGTAGGCTCCATCGGTGATAGACCTACTGTAACCGTACAAGAAAAAGCTTATTCTGCAAGTGCACAAGGCCGTTTGAAAACCATTGAAGAGTTTGGTAATGTTATCGTCCGTTCTGCAAATGGTGCAAATCTTAAATTAAGAGATATTGCTGAAATTAATGAAGGTCCTCGTAACGATATGGTAAGCACTACCGTAAATGGTGGTGAAGCTGCCGTATTTGCAGTTTCCTTAACTTCTGACGCTAACGCAATTGAAACCGTTGGTAATATCAAGAAAGCTTTGGCTGACGCAGAAACTCGTTTCCCTGATGACATGAAACTGCTTGTTATCATGGATAAAACTCAATTCATCGTAGAATCTTTGGAAAAAGTAGCACATACCTTCTTCGAAGCGTTAGTGCTGGTTATTTTCGTAGTATTTATTTTCTTAGGCAACTGGCGCGCAACCTTGATTCCGTTGTTGGCAGTTCCTGTATCCTTGGTTGGTACCTTTGCTTCCTTCGTACTCCTTGGCTTTACCATTAACACCTTGACTGCGTTTGCTATGATTCTGGCAATCGGTCTGGTAGTTGACGATGCTATCGTAGTAGTAGAAGCGGTAGAATATCATATTCAAGAAAATGGTATGAATCCGAAAGAAGCAACTTATCGTGCGATGAGCGAAGTATCTGGCCCTGTAGTAGCGATTGCATTCGTACTGGCAGCGGTATTCGTTCCCACTGCGTTTACCGGCGGTATCGTAGGCGAATTGTACAAACAATTTGCGATTACCGTTTCCGTATCCATGTTGCTTTCTGCAGTAGTTGCATTGTCCTTGACTCCTGCTCTTTGCGCATTGCTTTTGAAAAAGCATGACGAAGAACACGAAGTTAAAGGTCCCATCGGTAAAGTTATTCATAGCTTTAACGAATGGTTCGAAAGAATGCTTGGTAAATACGTTAAAAACGTTGAACTGTGCATTCGCAGAGCAAAACTTATGCTTTGTGGTTTGTTAGTATTGGTAGTATGCATTGGCGCTTTGGTTAAAGTGATTCCGAGCAGCTTCGTACCTAGTGAAGACCAAGGTATGTCTGTAATTTCCGTAAGTTTGCCGGAAAATGCATCTTCTAACCGTACTATTCAAGTAATGGATCAATTGTCCGAAAAAATGTCTCAAATGCCTGGCGTACAAAACGTATTACGCGTAGCAGGTGTAGATATTCTTTCTAGAGCTAACAAATCTAATGCTGGCTTAATGCTTGTTGCGATGAAAGACTTTAAAGATCGTGACAACACCATTCAAGAACTCATTCCGCAAATTTGGGGCTTGGGTGCGCAAGTACCTGACGCTAACGTAATGGCGTTCCAACCTGCTCCTCTGCCTGGTGCATCTGATACCGGTACTTTGGGTATGTACCTGATGAACCTTGGCGGTGAAGATGTAATCACCATGGGTGAACGTGCAAATGCTTTCTTGGCAGCTGCTCGTCAACGCCCTGAAATTGGTATGATTTATACCACCTTAAACACCAGTACTCCTACTTTGCAATTTGAAGTGGACCGTGAAAAAGCTGAATCCCTCCACGTTCCTGTTGCTAGCGTATTCAGTACCTTGCAAGCATTCTTGGGCGGTTACGAAGTTAACGACATCAACAACTTTGGCCGTACCTGGAAAGTTGTTATGCAAGCTGATGAAGATTACCGTACTGGCGTAGAAGATATGCGTTACTTCTATGTACGTAGCACTGATGGTAATTTGATTCCGTTGAATACCTTAGTACAATCTAAAGAAAAACATACTTCTTTGGTTATGACTCGTTTCAATGGCGCTCGCGCAATTAAGATTTCCGGTGACCCGGGTGCAGGCTATTCTACTGGTGAAGCTATGAAAGCTTTGGAAGAATGTGCAAAACAAACTCTTCCCCTCAGCTACACTCTTGAATGGGTAGACCAAAGCCGCGACGAAATCGAAGCAGGCGATAGCTCCACTAAAATCTTTATCATTTCTTTGATCTTCGTATTCTTGTGCTTGGCAGCATTGTACGAAAGCTGGACCATTCCTCTGGCAGTATTGCTGTCCGTACCTTGCGCAGTATTTGGTTGCTTCCTGTCTCAATTTTTGCGTGGTCAAAACAATGACGTTTACATGCAAATTGGTTTGATTACTCTTGTTGGTTTGGCAGCGAAAAATGCAATTCTGATTGTAGAATTTGCGAAGATGAACATGGAAAACGGTATGCCTGTAGTACAAGCTGCTGTTGAAGCTGCTAAAGTACGTTTGCGTCCGATTCTTATGACTTCCTTTGCGTTTATCTTAGGTTGCGTGCCTCTGGCAATTGCAACTGGTCCGGGCGCAGGTGGTCGTGTATCCATGGGTAACGCCGTAGTTGGCGGTATGACCATTGCAACCTTGTTCGGTATATTCTTGATTCCGGTACTTTTCGTTGTAGTAGAACGTTTCTTCAGCAAGAAGAAACATACTGAAGCTTAAGCTTCAATGACAAAATAAAAAAAGCCCTGTACTTAGTTCCGTTCTTCAAACGCCTTCTTTCGATGGAACTATAGTGCAGGGCTTTTTATTTATCTAGAGAATTTTAGAAAAAGCCATAGATTTTGTTGTATAATGTAAGCATCAACTTTTCTAAGGAGCGTTTATGCAAAACTTTACTTTATCCAAACAATTCTTTCGCGATGTCTGGTATTTGACGAAAAGTTACTGGCAGTCGGAAGAAAAGAAAAAAGCTTTCTTTTTACTGGCGTGCATTGTAGGCTTAACTCTTGCCATTGTATATATGTTGGTGCTTTTAAACCGTTGGAACAATAGTTTTTACAGTGCACTGCAAAATTACCAAACGGAAAAGATTTTTGACGAGCTTTTCCATTTTACCTACTTAGCGTTTACGTACATTGTTTTGGCGGTATATTCCTACTATCTGCAACAAGTGCTAATTTTAAATTGGCGTCGTTGGTTAACAGAACGCTTTATTGAGATTTGGCTCAAAAACAAAACTTACTACAACTTACAAATGTTTGGTAAGGATACAGATAACCCTGACCAACGTATCAGTGAAGACGTACGCCTTTTTGTAGAAATGACTTTAAGCTTTGCCATTGGTTTGTTAAAGGCAGTAACTACTTTGGCATCCTTCGTTGTAATCTTGTACGAGCTTTCCGGTTCTTTGAAGTTCAATCTTTTTGGACAAGAGTGGGAAATTAGTGGCTATCTTTTCTGGGCAGCTTTCTTCTATTCCATCTTGGGTACTTGGGTAACTCACCTTGTTGGTCGCAAACTGGTGAAGCTTAACTTCATCCAACAACGCTACGAAGCAGATTTTCGCTTTTCTATGATTCGCTTGCGTGAAAGCAGCGAAAGCGTTGCCTTCTATCGAGGTGAAGGGCAGGAAAGCAAAGTGTTCAAGGAACGATTTACTTTGCTCTTAGATAATTTCTGGAAGATTGTTAATAAACAAAAGCAACTTGTGTGGCTTAATTCCGGTTACTCCCAAATTGCAATCATTTTCCCCTTTGTGGCGGCGATGAACCGTTATTTGGCAAAAGAGTTTACTCTTGGTGGTTTGATGCAAGTTGCCAGTGCCTTTGGTCGCGTGCAAGATAGCTTGTCCTATTTTGTAGATACATATTCTAGCTTGGCGACTTGGCAATCTGTAGTAATGCGTTTGACTTACTTTGGCAGACATATGCAAGAAGTTTCTGCGGAGGCTGAACGTTTCCATTTGGAACGTTTTGTGGCGGCGGAAGAGGTGCGTGCTGATAATATGCAGGTTAATCTGCCCGACGGTACGCCTTTGTTGCAAAATATTAACTTTACTCTCCAACCGGGTAGTAACGTTTTGATTAAAGGTGTTAGTGGTAGTGGTAAGAGTACCTTGCTTCGTGCCATTGCTGGGATTTGGCCTTTTGTAGAAGGCAAAATCGTTTTGCCGGAACAAGAAAAGCTGATGTTTATTCCTCAAAAGCCTTACTTGCCTTTAGGTAGTTTGCGAGAAGCGCTCCTTTATCCGGGCAATAAACCTGTAAATGATGAAGTGCTTGTCAATTTGATGGAAGAATGTCAAATTGGCTATCTTAAAGATAAATTAGACATCGTAGCTGATTGGAGCCATGTACTTTCTGTTGGTGAGCAACAACGCTTGGCTTATGTGCGTGCTCATATTCAAGAACCTGTATGGTTGTTCTTGGACGAAGCTACCAGCGCGCTGGACGAAGAAACTGAAGCGAAGATGTACAGCTTAATTGGTGAACGCTTGGCTAACACTACCATCGTAAGTATTGGTCATAGAAGCACTTTGAACAAATATCATAAGCTTGTTTTGCAACTGAATAAAGAAGCAAAAAGCGTTACTTTAATGAATTTATAAGATATAAAAAATAAGAGCTCACTTTCAAAGTGAGCTCTTATTTTTATTTTAAGTTAAATGCCACCGTAAATCAGACCAAGTACCATAATGATTACGGTCAGGGGAACGTACAGAAATTTAGCTGCAGAACCGAAGGTGTCGGAAAGTTTGCCGTGACCTTGTTCCAGTTCTTTACGAATTTCATCCCAGCCAAGAATGTAGTAAACGGAGATTGCACCGAGTACTGCACCAAAGGGAGTGATGATGATGGAAACGAAGTCCATCCACGCACCAACTTTAGGTTCAGCTTCGATAAATACGCCTACGCCCAAAGCTAAAGCACAACTTACGAGAACTGCAACTTTACGGCTGATGTTAAAGTTCTTTTCCCAGCTTTCAGCAACAGCTTCCATCATATTGATGAGAGAAGTGATGCCTGCAAAGAGAACTGCTACGAAGAAAATAATTGCGAAGAATTGACCCATGGGCATTTGTTGGAAAACTTTAGGAAGCGCCAAGAATACCAAGCCAGGGCCACGGCCTGCACCAATGCCATAAGCAAATACTGCGGGCATAATTGCGAGGGCTGCAACCATTGCTGCACAAGTATCAAAGAAAGCAGTGCGCAAAGAAGCTTGAGGAATATCTACATTTTTATCAAGGTAAGCACCGTAAACAATCATGCCACTGCCGGTGATGGACAGGGAGAAGAAGGCTTGACCCATTGCCATAATCCAAGTGTTAATGTTCATCAGTTTATCCCATTGAGGAATAAAGAGGAATTCGTAACCTGCACCGCTGCCGGGGAGGAAAGAAACCCAAACTGCCAAACCTACAAACAAGCAGAAGAAAATAGGCATCATGATTTTGTTAGCTTTTTCGATGCCGCCACCAATGCCCAAGAGAAGAATAAGGCAAGTGGAAGCAATGATGATGGTGTGCCAAACTACACTGCCAAATTCGCCAAGAGCTGCACCAAAGTAAGCACCGGGGTCAGCAGTCATAAGTTCACCGGTAAGGCAACCCCACAAAGTACGCAGTACCCAACCAATGATGATTGCGTAACCAATGGCGATACCCAAACTGCCCATCAGGGGAATCCAACCTAAAGTGCGACCAAAACCTTCCATTTTGCGTTTGGCAAAACAGTAAGCGTAAGAACCTAAAGTACCTGTGCCTGCTCTACGACCGATAGCAAATTCTGCGGAAAGGCCAACCCAACCGAAAAGGCAGATGAAAAATAAATAAGGCAGCAAAAATGCTGCCCCACCGTACTCACCAAGACGATAGGGGAACATCCAAATGTTACCAAGTCCAACGGCAGAGCCTACGCACGCGAGGACAAAACCAATTGATGACTTAAAATTGTCGTTTTGCTGAGATGATTGTTTTTCGTTATTCATTATTAAATTCTTCCTTTCTACTGCGATTCAAACATAAATCGCCCTACATAAAATTAAAAATCAAATAGCTACTATGCTACCAAACTACAAGCAATAGCATATCAAAAACCTCAAAGGATTGCAAGAACTGTCAGATAACTTTTTAAAATGTTACTTTTTAAACAGAAAAACTCTTTTTTAAAACTAATGGGCTTACTGTGAAAAAATTTTCTTGACGGAATTTTTTATAGTGCTATAATCATCTCAATACGTATATGGAACGCTTTGAAGGAGAAGCAGCCTACTAAACTTTCAGAAAGCTGTCGGTTGATGCAAGACAGTAGCAAGGTAGAACTGTTCCGCTCTGGAGCGGCAAATGATGAATTTGACGGGCTCGCCCGATACAGCGATAAGAGTTGGCCTATTTATAGGCAATTTGGGTGGCAACGCGGGAAAAGTTCTCGTCCCATTGGGGATGAGGGCTTATTTTTTTACCCGTTTTACAAAAGGAGATGTAAATTATGAAACGTGCATATAATTTTAACGCTGGCCCTTCTGCAATGCCTTTGGAAGTTTTACAAGAAGCACAAGCAGAATTCTTAGATTATTCTGGAACTGGCATGAGCATTATTGAAATGAGCCATCGCAGTCCTGAATATGATGCTCTCCACAAAGAAACTAAAGACTTGCTTCGTGAACTGATGGAAATTCCTGAAGACTATGAAATCCTTTTCATTCAAGGTGGTGGCAGCACTCAATTCTTGATGACTGCGGCAAACTTCTTTACAAAAGCAAGAGCTGCTTACATCAACACCGGTGTTTGGTCTAAAAAAGCTTTGGCAGAAGCAAAACGTTATGGCGAAGCTTACGAAGCAGCAAGCAGTGCGGATAGAAACCATTGCTACATTCCCCAAGAGTTTGAAATTAAACCGGAAACTTCCTACGTACACATTACTTCCAATAATACAATCTACGGTACTGAATATGCGGACTTCCCGAAATTTGAAGTGCCTGTAATCTGCGATATGAGCAGTGACATTCTCTCTCGAAAAGTAAATGTGGCAGACTTTGATTTAATCTACGCAGGTGCACAAAAAAATCTTGGCCCTGCAGGTGTGGTTATCGTAATTGCGAAAAAATCTTTCTTGGAAACTGCCAACGAAGATTTGCCCACCATGTTGAAATATTCTACCTTCACTGAGAACGATTCCTTGTATAACACTCCGCCTGTGTTCTGCATTTATATGGTAAACAAAACCTTGCACTGGATTAAACGTCAAGGTGGCGTAGATGTAGTTGCTGCCAACAATGCAGCTAAAGCGCAAGTAATCTATGATGTGATTGATAATAGTAACGGTTTCTTCATCGGTCACGCTGACAAAGAATATCGTAGTAAAATGAACATCACCTTTAATTTGGCTGATAAAGACTTGGAAAAAGATTTTGTAGCTAAAGCAAAAGCTGCAGGCTTCATTGGCGTTGGCGGTCACAGACTTGTTGGTGGTTGCAGAGCTTCTACCTACAACGCAGTACCCATGGAAGCTTGCCAAGCTTTGGCAGAATTTATGAAACAATATCAAGAAGAACATAAATAATTGGAGGAAAATAAAATGGCTTTTAAAGTTTTTGTAAGTAATGACGTAAGTGAAAAAGGCGTAGCTTTGCTGCGTGAACATTTTGATGTAGATGTAATGCCTAATATGCCCGTTCCTGAACTGTGCAAAATCATTGGTGAATACGACGCTCTCGTTAGCCGTAGCCAAATTCAAGTTACCAAAGAATTGATTGATGCTGCTACTAATTTGAAAGTTATCGGTCGTGCAGGTGTTGGCGTAGATAACATTGATATTCCTGCTGCTACTGCTCGTGGTATCGTTGTACTGAACACTCCGGAAGGCAACACCATGGCTGCAACTGAACATACTGTAGCAATGCTCATGGCTATGACCCGTCACATTCCCCAAGCTCATCAATCCATGCAAGAAGGCAGATGGGATCGTAAAAGCTTTGACGGTATTCAAGTTCAAAACAGAACCTTGGGTATCATTGGCGTAGGTCGTATTGGTAGCCGCGTTGCAAAACGTATGCAAGGTATGGAAATGACCACTATCGGTTATGACCCGTACATCACTGAAGAACGCGCTCGTCAAGTTGGCGTTGAACTGGTAGATTTGGATACCTTGTTGGCAAAATCTGACTACATCACCATTCATACTCCGTTGACCAAAGAAACTGAAAAAATGATTAACGCAGAAACCATCGCTAAAATGAAAGATGGTGTACGTTTCGTAAACTGCGCTCGTGGCGGTTGCATGGATGCTCAAGCTGTTGCTGATGCTGTTAAGAGTGGAAAAATGGCTGGCGCTGCAATCGACGTTTATACCAGCGAACCTTTGCTCCCTGAAAACAATCCGTTCCTTGGCTTGCCTCAAGTTGTACAAACTCCGCACCTTGGTGCTTCCACTCTTGAAGCGCAAGTTGGCGTAGCAGTTGACGTTGCTTATGGCGTAATTGACGCTCTCCTTGGCAAACCTGTTATGACTGCTGTAAATATGGCTCCCATTCCGAAAAGCGTTGCAACTGTAATCCAACCGTACTTCGGTTTGGCTGAACGCATGGGTACTGTAGGCATTTACTTGGCAGATGGTCCGGTTAAAGAAGTTGCTATTGAATACACCGGCGCATTGGCAGAAACCGAAGTTCAAGCTTTGACCACTGCTTTCCTCAAAGGTTTGTTGAACCCCATTCTCCAAGAATCCGTAAACTATGTAAATGCTCCTGGTCTTGCAAAAGCTCGTAACTTGAATGTTAAAGAAGTTAAATCTCACCATGCAGGCTACTTCACCACTGCAATTACCGTGAAGATTGCTACTGATAAAGGTGAACATAAACTGGTTGGTACCTTGTTCGACGGCAAAGAACCTAAAATTGTTCAAATCGACCAATACAGAGTGGACTTCAAACCTGAAGGTTACTTGCTCCTGGCTCCTCACGAAAACAAACCGAATATGATTGGTCAAGTGGCAACTATCCTTGGCGGCGCTGGCATTAACATTAACGGCATGCAAGTTGGCAGCACCACTAAAGATAACACCAATATTATGGCAGTAGCTGTTGGTAACGATATTCCCAACGATATCATGCTCCAACTTCGTGGTATTGAAGGTATCTTCGACGTTAAACTCATTAACTGCGAATGCTAATTGCATAATGAAAGTAAAAAACGCAACTCGAAAGAGTTGCGTTTTGTTATATCTATGTTAAATCTTTAAATTTTCTTGAAGCAGCCAAATATGATTAGTATAATGTAATTACCAAATTAAATTTTGAGGTGCTAATTATGTTCTTACCATTTATTAGTTTTTTGGGTGGTTTGGCTTTATTCTTATACGGTATGCAGCTGATGGGCGATGGCTTGCAAAAAGCTGCAGGTGAAAAATTACAAAAGATTTTAGAAATGATGACAGGCGTCATCGTTTTTGGCGTGCTGCTTGGCGCAGTAGTTACTGCTGTGCTTCAATCCAGTAGTGCTACCACGGTTATGACTGTTGGCTTAGTTAATGCAGGTCTTTTGAATTTGAAGCAAGCTTTTGGCATCGTCATGGGTGCTAATGTTGGTACAACTATGACGGCTCAATTGATTGCTTTTAAATTGACTCATTATGTACCGTTGATTTTGTTCATTGGTTTTATGATGAACATCTTGTCCAAACGCAGTCGTGGCAAATTTATCGGCCAAGTGCTTTTAGGCTTTGGTGTTTTGATGATGGGTATGGACTTTATGGGCAAAGCAGTTATGCCTTTGCGCGAATATCCTGGTTTCATTGAGTTCATTCAAAAATTTGCAGAGTATCCCTTGCTTGGTATTGGCGTAGGTATTGTAATGACCGTGCTTATCCAATCCAGTAGTGCTACCATCGGTATCTTGATTGCTATGGCAACCCAGGGTTTGATTTCCTTGGAAGGTGCAATCCCTGTTTTGCTTGGTGATAACATTGGTACTTGTATCACTGCAGTATTGGCAACCTTACGCTCCAATGCTACGGCAAAACGTGTTGCTCTTGCTCACGTAATGTTTAACCTGATTGGCAGTATTATCTTCGTGACCTTTATGGCGTGGTTTATAAAGCTCGTTTTAGCAGTTTCTCCTGCTGACGACATCGCTCGCCAAATTGCGAATGCTCATACTGCTTTCAACGTTATCAATACAATGATTTTTATTCCCTTCACCGGACCGTTCATTAAACTTGTGGAACGTTTGCTTCCTGATAAATCTGAAGTCATCTCTCGCCGTCCTGTTTACTTGGACGAAGCAATGCTCAAAACTCCGTCCATCGCCATGAGCTTAGCTGTAAAAGAAGTTGTCCGTATGGGCAATCTTGCTAGCAAAAATGTTCGCTTGGCAATGGAAGCTATCAATGAGTTTGACGAGAAAAAAGTAACTTACGTTTTGGAACACGAGCCTGTAGTTGACTCCTTGGAAACGGAAATCACCAATTATTTAACTGAAATGAGTGAAGTTCCCATGGGTAACGATTTGTCCGAACGTCACACCGGTCTCTTGCACGCTTGTAACGATATTGAACGTATTGGCGACCACGGTAAAACTTTGGCGAAAAGAGCTCGTAAGCTTTTTGAAGATGAAATCGACTTTTCTCCCGAAGCTAAGGAAGAGCTGCTTGTGTTAAGCGAAATGGTAAACAAGGCAAGTGCTCGTTCTTTGGAAGCTTTGGAGAAAAATGACAAAGCCATTGCTGCTGAAGCTATCGAACTTTGTCGAGCTGTTAAGCAGTTCCAAAAAGAAATTCGTAAAAATCACATTAACCGCCTTAATGAAAGACGTTGCGATCCTGTAGCAGGCTTTATGATGCTGGAACTTTTGATTAATATGAAGCGTGTTGCCGATCATTCCAAAAATATTAGCCAACTTGTACAAGGTACTTTCTAAACTCAGAGTGAATTTTGTGGCAAATACTTGCGGTTCTGAAATTACAGTGAAGTCCTTGTAATCACTATTTAAGATGCTATACTGAACTTAGGAGAGTTGTATCCAACTATTGTTGGAAGCAACTCTCTTTTTATTTTAAGGAAGTGAGAAGTATGGAATTTATTTGGAAACACAAAAAGACTTGGTCGGTTTTGGCAATTTTAACTACGGTCATCGTTATTTTATTTACAATCTTTGGTGGGGCGGCAGAGGAAGAAGTTGCCATGAAAGGCAAGGTTGTGCCAAAGCGAATTTATTTGTCTTTTAATATGGAGTATCCCATTGAAAAAATGTATGTGCAGGTTGGGGACGAAGTGCATAAAGGCGATGTCTTGGGCGTTCTGCAAATGGAAGATTTAAAAGCACAAGCAGAAGATGCCAAGAGGAGCATTAGTGCCTATGAAGAAACGCTAAAAGATACTGCTACAGATAAAGAAGCGAAGAAGCTAGCTTATAGCAAGTTGAACGGTTTGCGGGCAGACCTTTTGTTGAAAGAAAAGTTTTTAAGACAAGGCAGAATAGTTTCTCCCATTGATGGTGTTGTTAGTTTGCGACTACAAGAACCTGGAGATATGGCAGTTGCAATGCAACCGGTGTATTACTTGGAAGTTCCTAACAGTAAATGTGTGCAAGCTTATGCAGACGAAGCTTATGTAAAAAGACTTGCACGTGGGAAGAAAGTAGAAGTAATGACCGAGATTATGCCTGCCATGACGGTAGAGGGAAATATTGAATACGTTTCCACAGTGGCAGAGCCTTTGCCGGGGAGTTTTTCCGAATTGACTGGTGCGGTTAAAGGCTACGAGGTTAGGGTTGATGTGAAAGATCCCAAGCATTTTTTAAAGACGGGTGAAAATGTTTTGGTTGTTGTAAAATAAAAGCAGATGTGATTTTTGCAACAAATTTAAGGAGCGTATATTGTTTCTCAAATTTGAATTTGGTATAATGAATTCACTGAAAAGAAAATGCTGCGTTCCCTAAAATGAGCGCAGCAAAATTTTTAACATAAATTTCAAATTTGGATTTGAAATAAAGGAGGAAGGGTTATGCTTAACCTGAAAGAACACAAAAAGAGAATTATTGGTTTGGCAGCAGTGGTTACCGTAGCTGTTAGTGCTGGTTATTATTATTTCTCCCGGCAAAATTATGAATTTGTTTTGTACGGTAATGTAGATATTCGTCAGGTGTCCTTGGCGTTTAACTCCAGCGAGCGTATCGAAAAAATGCTGGTAGAAGAAGGGGACAGAGTTAAGAAGAATGATTTGTTGGCTACGTTAGAGAGCAAGCCTTTGGAATTGAGCATTGCCAAAAGCGAAGCTGCCATTGAAAAACAGGAAGCTGTTGTTCAACGCTTGAAGAATGGTTCCCGTCCGGAAGAAATTGAGCAAAGTGCCGCTAAGATGCGTGCCGCAGAAGCAGATTACGAAAATGCACTTCTTTATAAAAATCGTATGGCAGAGCTGTATAAATTTTCTGCAATCAGTAAACAAGAGATGGATAACGCTTCTGCAAGATTCAAGGCTGCTGCGGCAGACCTTGACAACGCCCGCGAAACCTATCGTTTAAGTGAGATTGGTCCTCGCGTGGAAGATATTGCCGAAGCTGAAGCACAACTGAAAGGTTTGCGCGCTGATCTCCTTTTGCAAAAATACAATCTTAGTCAGACTAAGCTTCTTTCCCCCATTGATGGCGTGGTTCGCTCACGCTTGCAGGAGCCTGGTGATATGGCCTCTCCTCAAAAACCTGTGTACTTAATTGCAGTGGAAGATACTAAATGGGTGCGTGCATACATTAGCGAAAAGCGTTTGGGCGAAATTAAGCCCGGAATGGCGGCGCAAGTAATCATCGACACTTATCCTGATAAACCTATTAACGGACAAGTTGGCTACATCTCTAACGTGGCGGAGTTTACGCCTAAGACCGTGCAGACAGAAGAACTTAGAAGCTCCCTTGTTTATGAGGTTAGAGTATATGTAGAGGATAAAGAAGATGTTCTTCGCATGGGCATGCCTGCAACTGTAAAATTGCTATAAGCATCGTTATGCTTCGTCACAGCTTGCTTACTCGTTCAACGTACGTCAAGTACGCTATCACTTCGTAAGCTTCGCTGTTTCGCGCCTTCCGATACTTCTAACAATTTTACTCTAGAAATGTAGGTGAGCTGTATGTGTGAACGAAACGTAATAACCGCGACGAATATCTCTAAAAGTTTTTACGACAAAGCTAGCAAAAAAGAAATCGTAGCTTTGGAAAATATAAATATCACCATTCCTCACGGTAAGCTTACAGCGCTCATCGGTCCTGACGGTGCAGGAAAGACTACTTTTTTGCGAATGGTGTGTGGTTTGCTGGTGACTAGCTCTGGTTCTCTTGATGTTTTGGGAATTGATGTGACCGTCAATCCGCAAGAGGTACAGGATAGAATTAGCTATATGCCTCAAAAATTTGGCTTATATGAAGATTTGAGCGTTAGTGAAAATATGAATCTATATGCTGATTTGCACGGTGTTCCTTTGGAAGAACGCAAGGAACGTTTTGCCAGACTTTTGGAAATGACAGGCTTGGCAAAATTTACGGAGCGTTTGGCTGGTAAGCTTAGTGGTGGTATGAAGCAGAAGCTTGGCTTGGCGTGTACCCTTGTGCGTTCGCCGGAGCTGTTAATTTTAGATGAGCCTACCGTTGGTGTTGACCCTTTGTCCCGTAGGGAACTGTGGGAAATTTTACAGCAGCTTGTTGCAGACGAAGGCTTGACTGTTCTTGTCAGTACTGCCTATATGGATGAGGCAGAGCTGTGTAGCAAGGTTATCGTCGTTGAAGAAGGTAAGATACTGTATGATGATGCTCCTAAAAATTTGCAAGAGTATATGCACCCGTCGTCTAATGAGGAGATTTTTAAGAAGGAAAGGACTATTTCTGACAAGGTTATCATAGAAGTAAAGAACTTGGTGCGGAAGTTTGGTGATTTTATCGCTGTTAATGATGTGTCCTTTCAAGTGCACGAGGGCGAAATTTTTGGTTTGCTTGGACCCAATGGCGCAGGCAAGACCACTACTTTTAAAATGTTATGCGGTTTGCTGCCTGCCAGTAGCGGTGAACTTTCCGTAGCGGGAGTGAATCTGCGTGCTGCCCGTACTCAAGCCAGAGCTAACATTGGCTACGTGGCGCAAAAGTTTTCTCTGTACGGTACCTTGACCGTGGATGAGAACCTGGAGTTTTATGGCGGTGCTTATGGTTTAAGTGACAAGCGATTGGCTGAGCGAATGAGAGATGTAAAAGAACAATTTGATTTGTTAGAAATGAGCGACAAGGAGGCAGGAGAGCTTCCTGGCGGTTACAAGCAACGTCTTTCTATGGCGGCAGCCTTGTTCCACGAGCCACTCATTATTTTTCTGGATGAACCAACAAGTGGTATTGACCCTTTGGCGCGTCGTAACTTTTGGCAACAGATTACTGAGTTGGCGGCAGAGGGCAAGACTATTATTGTTACCACTCACTTTATGGAAGAGGCAGAGTACTGCGATAGAATTATGATTCAGGATCAAGGCAAGATGCTTGCGATTGGTACTCCGTCAGAAATACGTGCTCAAGCTGGCATTGAGGTAGTAGATATGAACGAAGCCTTCATTGCCATTGTGGAAAATGCTCGTGAGAAGGAGGTGTAAGCTATGACAGGATTTTTAAGGCGGCTAAAAGCTTTGGTCAGCAAAGAGTTCAAACAGCTGTTGCGTGACAACAGTAGTTTGATGATTGGCATAGCTGTACCCATTCTTCTTATTTTCTTGATGGGCTACGGTATTTCAATGGACGTAAAGCGTGTTCCCACTGCTGTCGTAATTGATGACCCGTCACCAACGGTGGAAGATATGCTGAGCTTTATGGAAGGCTCGGAATATTTTGAGCCATATTATCCTCCTTCCATGAAGGATGCAGTTGCTTTGATGGAACAGGAAGAGCTCCGAAGAAAAGAAGAGGCCAAGCGAGAGCGTCAGCGCCGGAAGGAAGAGCGGGAGCAGGCCAAACGGGAAGAACTGCTGGCTCAGGAAATGCCGGATGAAAATATGCATACCCTGGAAGATCATATACGGTTCCGATTAAAA
>CALCHC010000037.1 GCA_937901335.1 uncultured Phascolarctobacterium sp.
AGTTAAACGGCTACCCCAAATTTTAAGATTCTTGCCATCGGGCAATTTAGTAAATGCACCGGGAGCAGGGTTAAAGCCACGAATCAAATTGTGAATATCCGCAGCAGTTTTGCGCCAGTCAATTCTTTCCATATCACGTTTCAAAAGAGAAGCGTAGGTTGCTTCTGCTTCGTTTTGTTTTTCAGGCATTGCTTTGCCAGCATCGATATCTTCAATAACTTCCAAAAGCAGTTCTGCACCTTTAACTTTCAGTTCGTCGTGCAATTCACCCATGGTCATATTTTCGCCAATGGGCACAACAACTTTTTTAATCATATCACCGGTATCCATGCCGATATCCATTTGCATAATGGTTACGCCACTTTCCTTTTCACCTTGCATAATTGCATAGTGAATGGGTGCAGCACCTCTGTATTTAGGAAGCAAAGAAGCATGCACATTAATGCAACCATATTTAGGCATAGAAAGAATCTCTTGAGAAAGCAGTTGACCAAAAGCAGCAACTACAATCAAATCAGGATTCATTTCACGCAATTGTGCAACGAACTCCGGAGTTTTAACGCGTTGCGGTTGATGAACTTCGTAACCTTGGCTCAAAGCGTACTCCTTAACAGGAGTCATCAACATTTGACGACCGCGTCCTTTCGGTCTATCCGGTTGAGTAATTACACTAACAATTTCATATTTACCTACTTCTGCCAGTGCCTTTAAGCTACCTACAGCAAAATCAGGAGTTCCCATAAAAACTATACGCATATTTTTCACCTATTAATCCAGTTTTTCTTTTTGTTTAGGCATAATGGTTTGAGCTTTGTCGATGAAAAGCACACCGTCCAAATGATCAAGCTCGTGTTGAATTGCAATCGCCAACAAACCATTGGTTTCAATCAAATAGCGTTTACCGGAACGATCAGTAAATTCGCATTCAACTTTTTCAGCGCGTTCTACTTCGCCTTCATATTCAGGTACGGAAAGGCAACCTTCGCCGCCAACTACGCTACCTTCTTTTTTAACGATGACAGGGTTAATCATTTCAATCAATCCATCGCCTACGTCGATAACAACAATGCGTTTAGAAACGCCAATTTGGGGAGCAGCAAGACCTACGCCATCAGCAGCGTACATGGTTTCTGCCATATCTTTCAATAATTTAATTAACTTCTTATCTATTTTGGTTACTTCCGCTGCAGTTTGGCGGAGAACAGGGTCACCTGCAGTAAGAATTTTTAATTTAGCCACAACGTGCCTCCTATTATTTATGTTAAATTTAGTACCTTATATTGTACCATAGAAAATACTTTATTTCAAAAATCGTTAAATAACATTTACCGGGTCAACATCAAAGAACAAGTTCCTTTGCTCCTTGAATTCACTGGCAAGGAGTGCTTCTTTAACCGCCTTCATATCCTTTGCCTTAACAAGAATATTGAAGCGATACATATCTCTAACTTTAGCAACAAGTCCAGGGAATGGACCAAGCACCATTAAATCACGAAGCTTGCCTTCCAGTTGTTGCCCTTGCAAGAAAGTTGTTACCCTTTTCGCCAAAGCAAGAGCCGCAGCTTCATCCTTATCCCAAATGGTCATCTTCAGCATTTGGGCAAAAGGCGGATAGAAGAACATTTCCCTTGCCTTGAGTTCGTCAGTGGCAAAGCTGTCGTAATCCTGACGAGCAGCTTGTTCCAGAACTTTATTTTCTACATCGTAAGCTTGGAAAATAAC
>CALCHC010000038.1 GCA_937901335.1 uncultured Phascolarctobacterium sp.
TTAGCATGGGGTTTAGTTCTTTCGTATTTAGCTTTTGCCATTTTGAATTTCCTCCTTAAATGTATCTAGAAGATATTATGCATTAGTGCCTTTGTTTTTAGCAACAATTGCTTCAGCGATGTTTTTGGGAACATCTTCGTAGTGGTCAACTTCCATAGAGTAGTTGCCACGACCTTGGGTTTTGGAGCGAAGGTCGGTTGCATAACCGAACATTTCAGCCAGGGGAACGAAAGCTCTGATAACTTGTGCGCCATTGCGAGCTTCCATACCTTCGATGCGACCACGGCGGGAGTTGATGTCGCCGATTACATCGCCCATGTATTCTTCAGGTACAGTAACTTCAACTTTCATGTACGGTTCGAGAATTACCGGGTTAGCTTTTTGAGCACCAGATTTGAAGCCCATGGAACCAGCAATTTTGAACGCCATTTCAGAGGAGTCAACTTCGTGGTAAGAACCATCGTAAACAGTAACTGCGATGTCAACCATCGGATAACCAGCAACTACGCCGTTTTCCATAGCTTCTTTAACGCCTGCTTCGATGGGGCTGATGTATTCTTTAGGAATAGCACCGCCAACAACTTTGTTTTCGAATTTGAAGCCTTCGCCCGGTTCAAGCGGGGTGATTTCCAACCAGCAGTGACCGTATTGGCCTTTACCACCGGATTGACGAACGAATTTACCTTCGGATTTAACTGCTTTGCGAATGGTTTCACGATAAGCAACTTGCGGGTTACCTACGGTGCAGCCTACTTTGAATTCGCGGAGCAGACGGTCAACAATGATGTCCAAGTGGAGCTCGCCCATACCGGAGATAATGGTTTGGGAAGTTTCAGCATCAGTGTGAACGCGGAAGGTCGGATCTTCTTCTGCGAGTTTTTGCAAAGCAATGCCCATTTTTTCTTGGTCAGCTTTGGTTTTAGGTTCAACTGCTACGGAAATTACGGGATCAGGGAATACCATGGATTCCAGGATGATTTCGTGTTTTTCGTCGCAGAGGGTATCACCAGTAGTGGTGTCTTTCAGACCTACAGCAGCAGCGATGTCACCGCAGTAAACCATGTCGATTTCTTCACGGTGGTTAGCGTGCATTTGAAGGATACGGCCGATACGTTCGCGTTTGCCTTTAGTGGAGTTGTAAACGTAGGAACCGGAGCCGAGGGTACCGGAGTACACGCGGAGGAACGCGAGTTTACCAACGAACGGGTCGGTCATGATTTTGAATGCCAATGCGGAGAAGGGTTCTTCGTCGCTGGAAGGACGGCAGTCTTCTTCGCCGGTTTCAGGGTTAATGCCTTTGATAGGCGGAATGTCGGTCGGAGCGGGCATGAAAGCAACTACTGCGTCGAGCAAGGGTTGTACGCCTTTGTTCTTGTAAGAAGAACCGCAGCAAACCGGAGTCATTTTGCAAGCGATGGTTTGTTTACGAATACCAGCCATGATTTCTTCTTCGGTCAGTTCTTCACCTTCCAAATATTTCATCATGAGTTCGTCGTCACTTTCAGCTACAGCTTCCATGAGCATTGCACGGTATTCTTCAGCTTTTTCTTGCATATCAGCAGGGATTTCAACGAATTGTTCGTCTTTACCCATTTTATCGTTGTACACGATAGCTTGCATTCTAATCAAGTCTACCATGCCTTCGAAGGTGTCTTCGTAGCCGATGGGGAGTTGGATGGGAACAGCATTAGCACCAAGACGATCTTTCATCATTTCTACTACGTTGTAGAAGTTAGCGCCGGTGATGTCCATTTTATTTACATATGCCATGCGGGGAACACCGTATTTGTCAGCTTGACGCCATACGGTTTCAGACTGAGGTTCTACGCCGCCTTTAGCACAGAATACAGCTACAGAGCCGTCCAATACACGCAAGGAACGTTCTACTTCTACGGTGAAGTCAACGTGACCCGGGGTATCGATGATGTTCAGACGATGACCATCCCATTGGCAGGTGGTTGCAGCAGAAGTAATGGTAATACCACGTTCTTGTTCTTGAACCATCCAGTCCATGGTAGCGCCGCCATCATGGGTTTCACCTACTTTGTGTACTCTGCCGGTATAGAACAGAATACGTTCGGTGGTGGTAGTTTTACCAGCATCGATGTGAGCCATGATGCCGATGTTTCTAGTTTTCTCAAGCGGAAATTGTCTGCCCACTTCTTAAATCCTCCTCAAACTAACTGAGTCAGGCCATTACCAGCGGTAATGAGCAAATGCTTTATTTGCTTCTGCCATTTTGTGGGTATCTTCACGTTTTTTAACTGCAGCACCGGTAGAGTTAGCAGCGTCCATGATTTCGCCAGCTACGCGTTCGCACATGGTTCTTTCACCACGGAGACGAGAGTAGTTTACCAACCAGCGAATACCCAGGGTGGTTTTACGATCAGCGCGTACTTCAACCGGAACTTGGTAGTTAGCACCACCTACGCGGCGAGCACGTACTTCCAACAGGGGCATTACGTTTTGCATTGCAGCATCGAACACTTCTAAAGGATCTTTGCCAGTTTTTGCGCGAACCAGGTCGAATGCATCGTATACAATACGTTCTGCAACGCCTTTTTTACCGTCGAGCATGATTTTGTTAATGAATCTAGTTAAAAGTTTAGAACCGTACACCGGATCCGGCAATACGTCTCTTTTGGTTACAGGGCCTTTTCTCGGCATGTGTTTCCCTCCTTAGGATGTTATCATTCTTAGTTTTCTTAATAGTTGTTTCTCGCTACGTTGCTATTATTTTTTAGCTTTTGCTTTTTTAGCGCCGTATTTGGAGCGAGATTGGTTGCGGTTCGCAACGCCTGCAGTATCAAGAGCACCACGAATGATGTGGTAACGCACGCCCGGAAGGTCTTTTACCCTTCCGCCTCTGATAAGAACAACACTGTGTTCTTGAAGATTGTGACCGATACCCGGGATATAAGCAGTTACTTCGATGCCGTTAGTCAAACGTACACGAGCAACTTTACGAAGTGCAGAGTTCGGTTTTTTCGGGGTAGTGGTGTAAACACGGGTGCACACGCCACGTTTTTGCGGGCATTCTTTCAATGCCGGAGCAGTAGATTTAGCCTTCAAAACATCTCTACCTTTACGTACCAATTGGTTAATAGTAGGCATATCGGCACCTCCTTTCCAAACAATTAGATTTTAATGATTATAAAAACTTAGCTTAGCTAAGCCCTTATCGAATTAGATTATTGCGGCTGCCGCTGCTTTTACGTGAATCCCGCAAGCTCTGCCAAGCTCGTGCATGGTTTCTACTTCAACCAGCGCAACTGCTTTTTCTTTGCAAAGCTCAACAAGTTTTTCGGTAACACGTTCATCAGCATCTTTAGCAACAAAAACCTTCAAGGCAGTGCCTTTCACAACGGCTTTTTCAGTTTGCTTTACGCCAACGGTACGCTTTTCAGCTTGCATTAAATCGTCAAGCGTCATTCAGTTACCTCCTTCACGAGAGCATAGTTAGCCCACAACGCTTTCATATTGTAACATCTATAACAAACCCTGTCAACAATTTTTTACAATTTTTTTGAGCTCTCAAACAACGCATTTATGCGTATCTTTCTTTCCACCGAACCGTGTGTATCATTGCCCTTTTTCTAACTAAAGTTTTAGCCTCTAAAGACACTTTCTGTAACGCAAAAACGCTCTTTTTTTCGAAAAAACCTTAAAAATACCGCAATGTATACAAAATACTTCCATTATTTTTTAATCGCTGGTGTAAAAATTTGTAACTTTTGGACAAAAAATTAAGCTCTCTTCCAAAAAGAAAGAGAGCTTTTTAAAAATTTTCTTCTATTATTTATTGTTTTTTATAAAATTCCAGCTGTCTCTGCACATATCAACAACAGTTTTTTCTGCGCTCCAACCAAGTTCTTTTTTAGCTTTGCTTGCATCAGCATAGCAGGCAGCAATGTCACCATCCCTACGCGGACTGATAACATACGGAACATCTACGCCATTTACTTCAATAAATGTTTTTACCAGTTCCAAAACGCTAAAACCATTGCCGGTACCAAGATTGTAGATATGTACACCATTATCTTTGAGCAATTTGCTCAACGCGCATACATGACCTTTTGCCAAATCTACAACGTGAATGTAATCGCGCACGC
>CALCHC010000039.1 GCA_937901335.1 uncultured Phascolarctobacterium sp.
CGCTGCAGGCAGCAACTTGTATGAACACATTGGTCATATGTTCTGGACTACCATTCCTGCAACCATCATTTCTTTGATTGTGTATGCTTTCATCGGTATGAACTCCAATGGTTCTGCTGACGTTAACTCTGCTTCTGTAACTAAAATGCTTACCCAATTGGATGCTATGTATAGCTGGAACATCCTTTTGATTGTTCCTGTAGTAATCGTTTTGGCTGGCTCCTTGCTCAAATGGCCTACCATTCCTGTTATGATGCTTTCTTCCGTTGTAGCTGGTATCGAAGCAATTGCATTGCAAGGTATCACTTTGAAAAACGTATTGGCTTCCACCGTTGGTGGTTTCAAAGTTACCATGATTACTGCTGCTGGTTTTGATCCTTCTACCTGCAGCATGGAAGTTGTTAAACTTTTGAACCGTGGTGGTATGAACAGCATTATGAGCACTACCTTGTTGGTGTTCTGCGCATTCGTATTTGCTGCAATCATGAGCCGTTCTGGTTGCTTGGATGTAGTTTTGGAAAAAATCTTGAGCGTAGCTAAATCTACTGGCGCTTTGATTTCTGCAACTGTTACTTCTTGTATCGTAATGGCATTGACCACCGGTAACTCCTATCTTTCCATTTTGGTACCGGGCGAAATGTTCCGTGATGCTTATCAAGCTCGTGGCTTGGCAGCTAAAAACTTGTCCCGTACTTTGGAAGACGCTGGTACTGTATTCGTTCCGTTGGTACCCTGGTCTGCAGCTGGTGCGTACATGACTTCCTGCTTGGGCGTAGAAACTCTTGATTACTTGCCGTATGCAATCCTTTGCTACGCTGGTTTCATGATTGCAATCTTCTACGGTTTCACCGGCATTGGTATTGCTAAATTAGACAAAGACGAAAAATAAGGAGTCTTTGAAATGATTAAATTATTGAAAAATGCACAAGTATATGCTCCTGCATTCTTGGGCAAAAAAGATATTTTGGTAATTGGCGACAAAGTAAGCCGTATTGCTGATAAAATTGAAGGCTACGAAGGTTTGCCTGAAGTAGAAGTTTTCGATTTGGAAGGCAAAAAGGTTGTTCCCGGTTACATTGACTTACACGTACATATCACTGGTGGTGGCGGCGAACAAGGCCCTGCTTCCCGCGTTCCGGAATCTTACCTGAGCGTATTTACCACTAATGGTATTACTACCGTTGTTGGTTTGCTTGGTACTGATGGCATCACTAGAAGCATTGAAAACTTGGTAGCTAAAGCTCGTGCTTTGACTGAAGAAGGCATTACTGTTTACTGCTTAACCAACTATTATGCTTATCCTCCTACCACTATGACTGGTAGCGTGGAAAAAGATATTGTAATGATTACTCCGATGATTGGCGTGAAAGTTGCAGTGTCCGACCATCGTAGCTCCAACCCCAGCGGTGAAGACTTGATTGCTCTTGGCGTACAAGCTCGTCGCGCAGGTTTGCTCAGCAATACTCCGGGCTTGGTAACAATGCACATGGGTAGTGGCAAAGGTAAACTTGATCCTTTGTTCTATGCATTGGAAAACTCTGATATTCCTGTTAAAAACTTCCTGCCTACTCACATGCTCAGAACTGATGAACTTATTGACGAAGGTGCGAAGTTAGTACGCATGGGCGGCTTTATGGATTGCACTGCTGGTTCTGATGATAATGAATTGGAATTGCACACTGACAAATTGTTTGAATTGCTCAACCGTGATGGCGTAACTGCTGACCATGTAACTCTGTCTAGTGACGCTTTTGGTAGCCAACCTAAATTTGATGCAGCAGGCGAATGCATTGGCTTGACTTATGCTTCTCCTAAATATTTGCACAAAACCATTCAAGGTTTGGTAAAACGCGGCATGGCATTAGAAGAAGCTTTGAAGCTTTTGACTTCTACTCCTGCTACCGTTTTGGCAAAAGATGGCGTGAAAGGTTGCGTTGCTGTTGGCGCTGACGCAGACTTGTTGGTATTGGACGCTAACTTGGAAATCACCGACCTCTTTGCTAAAGGCAAAACTGCTGTATTAAACGGCGAAGCTGTTTTGAAAGGCAGATTCGAATAAGAAAACGTTATATTGCAACTAAAAAGACTCTGGAATTTTCCAGAGTCTTTTTTTCGTACTGTTCATAAAGCACCTCATCACAAACATAAAGTTGTTGTACATCGTCCTGCACCGCCACCTAAACATCACAAAAAAGATAATAGCGGCAAGGTTGTTGGCGGCATTATCTTAGGTGCTATTTTGGGCGCAGTCATTGCAAATAATAATTAATAATTCTATGAAAATAAACCCAAGAGTAAAATCTTGGGTTTATTTACGTTAAATACTCTAAGAAAACATATTAACTATTTTTATGGTATTTGTGATATACTTAGAAAGCAATCAAATATGAGGAGTAATACAATGGAAAGAAGATTTAGCTTTAACAAGAAGAAAGTTAGTAATGCAAATAAAAATAGATTTTATGTGAATATGCGTATTATTCACGTTGATTTCGGTACTGGTACTGTAGTAGCAGTTTACGATGACGATATCAGAGTTCGTTTTGATAGCAGTGAACGCGGTTCTAAAAGAATTATGAAAAATACCAAAAAGATTATGACCGTAGAAGAAGCTTATAAAAAAAGAAATCTGCGTAAAACCACTGTTTAAGCTTTAGTGAAAAAGTTTATTTATAGGAGAACAAAAATGTTTTACAATCGCGAAGTAAAACCCCTTTCTGATACTTGGGGAGTTAGCGGCAAAATTACTGTTAATGCAATCCTTAATTCTTTAGATGATGTTGCTATGCAACACGCAGAACTGACTGGTGACGATGTTCTGGAACGTAGTAAGAATGCAGTTAACTGGGTTATGACTGGTTGGGATATTCGTATCTTAACTTTACCCAAGAACAATGAAGAATATAAGATTAAGACTTGGGTAAATAGTAATATTGGTGCACTTAGCAGTACTCGTGAATTTTTGTTGATGGATACTGCTGGTAACCCTTGTGTGAAAGCACAAGCTTACATTTCAATTCTTGACTTAGTTAGAAATAGACCTGTGCGTTTTAGTGATACTGATTTAGCAAGATATCAACCGGAGCCTGATACTGTTATTGAAACTCCTGTGAAGAAGATTGCAGCGCCTAAAGAGTTCGTTGCTGAAAAAACTCTTGTTGTGCGCAGAAGCGATATTGATTTTAACGAACACGTACATAACACAACTTACTTAACTTTGGCAATGGAAGTACTGCCCGAAGAATTGTATAAGGAACAAAATTTCCAAGCTATCCGTATTAATTTTAAAAAAGCTTTAGTTTTAGACGATGTTGCAACTATCAAGCTTGCTCAAACTGAACAAGGTTATGTTGTGGCAATTTATAAAGAAGAACAACTTTGTTGTTTGGTAGAATTTGTATTGCGTTGATATTTTAACTTGACTTTTTATAGTTAAACAGTTATAATATTCTTCGTATTCGGGGCGTGGCTCAGTTTGGTAGAGCACCTGCCTTGGGAGCAGGGGGTCGCAGGTTCGAATCCTGCCGCTCCGACCAATGAAAATTGGTAAATCAATTGAAAAAGCGTTATGTACGCGGGTGTAGTTTAGTGGTAAAACCTCAGCCTTCCAAGCTGATGTTGTGGGTTCGATTCCCATCGCCCGCTCCATAAAAGATATGGTTCAGTAGCTCAGTCGGATAGAGCAACGGCCTTCTAAGCCGTGGGTCGGGGGTTCGAAT
>CALCHC010000040.1 GCA_937901335.1 uncultured Phascolarctobacterium sp.
GCGGGCAAACCCAGTTTGCTCTACGTTCAGCAAGTTCTTCGTCAGACAGCTTCACGTTCAAAGAGCGGTTGGGAATATCGATTTCGATAATGTCGCCGTTTTGAATCAAAGCGATGTTGCCACCTTCGCGTGCTTCCGGAGAAATGTGACCAATGCAAGCACCACGAGTTGCACCGGAGAAGCGACCGTCAGTGAGGAGAGCAACGTCTTTATCCAAGCCCATGCCTGCCAGTACGGAGGTGGGGTTGAGCATTTCGCGCATGCCAGGACCACCTTTGGGGCCTTCGTAACGAATTACAACAACGTCGCCTTTTTCGATTTGTTTACCGCAGATAGCAGCGATTGCTTCGTCTTCGGAGTCGAATACTTTAGCAGGGCCGCTGTGTTTGAGCATTTCTTCAGCAACAGCACTTTCTTTAACTACGCTGCATTCAGGAGCGATGTTACCGGTGAGAACTGCGATACCGCCAGTTTTGCGATAGGGATCTTCAACAGTATGGATAACATCCGGACGGGTGATGCGAGCTTTTTCAATGGTTTCACCAATGGTTTTATCGCAAACGGTGATGCATTCTTTGTTGATAAGATTGAGTTTATCAAGTTCGTGCATTACTGCGCTGATACCGCCAGCTTCGTTCAAGTCGATGATGTGGTGGCTGCCACCGGGGCTCAGTTTGGTAAGGTACGGAGTTTTCTTGGAGATTACGTCGAAACGGGACAGGGGAAGTTCGATGCCAGCTTCGTGTGCAATTGCGGGCAAATGGAGTGCGGTGTTGGAGCTACCGCCAATTGCCATATCTACGGTGATTGCGTTGTCGAATGCTGCAGCAGTCATAATGTCGCGAGGACGGATATCTTTTTCTACCAAGTTCATGATTGCCATACCTGCGTGTTTAGCAAGTGCAATACGTTGACCGTTGTAAGCTGCAGGAATGGTACCGTTGCCAGGGAGACCCATACCCAAAACTTCAGTCAAGCAGTTCATGGTATTAGCAGTGAAAAGGCCGGAGCAGCTACCGCAACCGGGGCAAGCACAATGTTCGATTTCGCTAAGTTCTGCAGAGCAGATTTGACCGGATTCAAAACGACCAGCAGCTTCAAATACGGTGGATACGCTGATGTCTTTGCCATTCATACGACCGGGAAGCATGGGGCCGCCACTTACAACAACAGCAGGAATGTTCAAACGAGCAGCTGCCATGAGCATACCGGGAACAATTTTATCGCAGTTGGGGATGAGTACCAAACCATCAAATGCATGACCGTTAGCAACAGCTTCAACGCTATCTGCTACCAGTTCGCGGCTTGCCAAAGGATATTTCATGCCATCGTGACCCATTGCGATACCGTCGCAAATGCCGATAGCCGGGAATTCGATAGGAGTACCACCTGCTTCCAAGATGCCGTATTTAACAGCTTGAGCAATGGTGTCCAAATGCATATGACCGGGGATGATTTCGTTAGCTGCACAGCAAACACCAATCAACGGTTTTTTCAATTCTTCTTCAGTATAACCCATCGCATAAAACAGGGAGCGATGAGCTGCGCGAGTAGAACCTTTTTTAACTTCAAGACTACGCATATTTAAAACCTCTTTCTGTAAAAATGTTAAGTTCAAATCTTAATACAAGACATATAAAAATTTTACTTCCTTTTAATAGGCTTGTCAATTTTGCCAGAAGTTATAATACTGTATACAAGCAAAGTATAAAGAATTTAACATATCTGCAAAAATAATGTGTGCGTTCATAAAATTTTCACTGCAATTTATATAGATTTAGTATATAATATAAATAAAAATAAATTTTTACGAGGTGGATATAATGAAAACTAAAATTACTGAACTTTTAGGCATCAAATACCCCATTATTCAAGGTGGCATGGCTTGGACTTCTGAAGCTTGCTTGGCTTCTGCAGTTTCCAATGCTGGCGGCGCAGGCATTATCGCTTGTGGTGGTCGCAGCGCAGAATGGGTACGCGAAGATATCCGTAAAGCAAAAACTTTGACTGATAAACCCTTCGGCGTAAACGTAATGCTCATGGCTCCCAACGTTGATGAAATCGTTGACGTTATCTGCGAAGAAAAACCTGCTTTCGTTACCTTGGGCGCAGGCAACCCCGTTCCCTTCATTAAAAAATTCCAAGACGCTGGCATCAAAGTTATCCCCGTTGTTCCCAACGTAAAACTTGCTCAACGTATTGCTGCTGCTGGTGCTGACGCAATGGTAATCGAAGGTATGGAAGCTGGTGGTCACATTGGTAAACAAACCACCATGGCATTGATGGAAAACGTACTGCCTAACGTAAAAGATGTTCCCATCCTCGTAGCAGGCGGTATCAGTGATGGTCGTGCTATTGCTGCTGCTCTCCTTATGGGTGCAGAAGGCGTACAAATGGGTAGCCGTTTCATTCTTACCAACGAATGTATCGCTCACCCCGCAGCTAAAGAAGCAATCATGAAAGCAGTTGATACTGATAGCGTAACTACCGGTTACAGCCGTAACCATGGTGTTCGTTGCTTGCAAAACGCTTTCACCAAAAAATATACTGAAATGGAAGTTAGCGGTGTTCCCACTGAAGAATTGATGGCAGTAGGCGCTGGTACTAACAAACGCGGTATTCTCGAAGGCGATATCGAAAACGGTACCGTAATGGTTGGCCAAAGCTTGAACGTTTTGAACGAAGTTATGAGCTGCCAAGAAGTTATGGACAAATTGGTAGCAGAAGCTAAAGCTGCTATCGAACGCGTTAAATCCATTGAGTTCTAAGATGGAAGCACGTGAATTTAAGGAAAGAGATTTGGTTCGCCACTTTAAACGTGAATTGGTAGATCAAACTTCTTTAGAATACCTTTACAAAATCATTACTTTTGCTACTCATACGGAAACTGGTGAAAAGCTGGTAATCTACCAAGCTTTGTACGCTCCTTATAAAATCTGCGCTCGTCCTTACGATATGTTCGTAAGCGAAGTGGATAGAGAAAAGTATCCTGATATCAAGCAAAAGTATAGATTTGAAGTAATTAAATAAGCTGAACAAAAAGTAAAGCGTTAGAGATATTTAGGGTGTCTGTCATAATTTATGCCTAGTGCTTTACCACTTATGTGGTCGGGGCTATACCGTTTTATGGTTTTGCTATGTCATAATTTATGCTCGGAGCTATACCACTTTATGGTTCAAGTAAATAAAAGTGAATGGTCAAGAGACGGTTGGTGGTTTACCAACCAAACTCTTGACCATTTCTGTTTCTAGAACTTGAAAGAATCATTAGGGTTTAGACAGAAAAGTATCCTGTTGCGTGTTCTTTTGAAGTTCTTAAATCCATTGGCATTGTATATCAGTCTAGAAACAAGTCGGTTCTTGGATTCCATATAACTGTTATTAATTCTCTTTCCTTCGACAATAGTAAAGGAATTTATTATTTCTTCACGCCAGTTCACAAGCAATAAGTGAAATTCTTCGTATTCTGAAATGCCACAGTTACCAAATATAGAAATAGCTTCATCTATTCTTACGGGCGCTGTTTTCAACGTGACTTGTGCATTTAGATTTATATAATATTCTTTAAGGTCAAACGCAACTCTTAGTATTGGGAAACTATCAAACAATATGTCTCTTATGCCGCGATAATTTATGTACTGACCGAGTTTTTTGTTGTATCTAGGTTCATTGTCTAAAAAATCTTGGTATTTATGGTCAAATGCTCTTCTGAATTTTATCAAGAGGTATTTCAAAGTAGGATTTTCAGTAGAATTTTGGCATCTTATCCTAACTTTGCGGAAATCATCTGTAAGATGTTTTAAGACATGGAAACTGTCGGCACATACTTTGGCATTGGGGAAATATGTTCTTGCAATATCTCTGAAATTTTCATACATATCTATTGAGATAAGCTTGACGTTGTCTAGTTCACTTGTGTTGGTTGTAAACTCAAAAGTATCGTGCTTTATTGTAGAAAGGTATTGGATTAGAAAAGCCTTCTTTCTGTCAGGGAGGACGTCTATAATTTCACCGGTAACAAAGTCCATAAGCAGGCAGCAGTATTTAGCACTATGGTCTGAAGCAGGAAAGTAGTGCTCGTCGAGTGAAAGTACAGCAGGTAGCTTCTTTCTAGGAATATCTACATGTTTGTCAAATATGCGTATGACTTTGTTGGTAGAAGTATTGTACCTGTTAGCGACGGATGTATAGGTTTCTTCTGGATGTTTAAGGTCTTTCAGAATATTTATTTTGGTCTCATAGGTGAGTGTTTCCCTAGATGCTGAAAATAAATTTTTCTCGTTGAAAGAAGTTCCACAAGTTTTACAGAGGTATCTACGTTGTTCGTAGATGATGTAGCAGATGCGATTAGAGAATGTGGAATGAGTTAGCTTTCTGTCGTAATAAGAATTTACCTTAACGGTATTCTTACAAAAAGGACAAAGGATAGATTTAGGAACTAATCTGATCCTGATAAAAACAGAACCATCTGACCGAGTAGAAGTAGAAATCTTATCTA
The DNA here is from genome assembly GCA_937901335.1 of uncultured Phascolarctobacterium sp. Lineage (GTDB taxonomy): Bacteria > Bacillota > Negativicutes > Acidaminococcales > Acidaminococcaceae > JAHHUH01. Next base: position 4,499 of record CALCHC010000040.1, read on the forward strand.
GGTCAGATGGTTTGATGTTGAGGAAATCTGTGATAAACTTTTCGTAGGACATATAGTCCACCTCCTTGTTTGAAGTGTTTTGGGTTAACACTATTTTAAACGAGGAGGTTTTTTCTTTGTAGTAATCTTTTTAGGCATAAATTATGCCATAGCACTGAGCATATAAATGTGATAGGTGTAGGCATAAGAAATGCCAAAGGGAAACCATAAAACGGCATAGCGAAAGCGGGCATAAATTATGTCATAGGTGCGGGCACAGCATAAAAGATGACATATAGTTGATATTTATCTCTAACGCTTTTTTATACTTTTGTGATTATGCTTCCAAACCTTTAATGAAGTCAGCTGCCAAGAGCACGCCTTTTTCAGTAGTAGGAGCGCATTTGTCATGGGGTTCAGTAGGTTGGAATTTACCGCCACGGATATCGTAGCATTTTTGAGAGCCATAAGCTTCTTCAAATTTAGCTGCGAAGTCTTTGGTTACTTCGTTCAGTTTAGGTCTGTCCCAACCTTTAGCAGCACCGTAGATGCCAAGGAACATCAACGCGCCTTTGTACAAACCGCATTGCATACGGTAGTCGCGGTGTTCCATGATACCGTTCAATGCATCCAGAACTTGTTGGTCAAGAGGAAGTTTGAACAGTTCGCTCATGCAGTAGAGCATGGTCATACCGCAGCTAAAAGTTTTGCCCATGAAAAGTTCGTCGCTACGTTTTTTCAAAAATTCAATTTCTTCAGCAGTCAAATAATTTGCCATTGGTCTCACTCCAATTCAATAGTTTCGCCGGGTTTAACAATCAGCACTTTGCTAGCGGTGTTTGCTTCAACATCAGCTTTATATGCTTCAACATCTTGTGCGATAGGCGGCCAAGTGTTGTAGTGAACAGGGATAACGTATTTTGCAGCAAGGAATTTAGCTGCGATGGCAGCGTCTTTGGGATCCATGGTGAAGTTGCCACCGATGGGGAGAATAGCGTAATCAAAAGCATCCAATTGGGGAAGCAGTTGCATATCGCCAAAGAGAGCAGTGTCGCCGGCAAAGTAGAATTTGGTATCGTAGAAGTCAACTACAAAACCGCAAGCGTGGCCGCCGGGAATACCGCTGCCATGGAAAGCAAGGGTGAGGCGAACTTTGCCGAAGGGGAATTTATAAGTGCCGCCCAAATGCATTGCATGAGCTTTGCAACCGTTTTCTTCTGCCAAGTAGCAGATTTCTGCGGTGGAGATGATGGTTGCATCGTTAGCTTTAGCAATTTCAAATGCGTTACCGATATGGTCAAAGTGAGCGTGGCTTACAAAAACGTAATCTACTTTAATATCTTTTGCTTCGATGCCTTCCGGGTTGCCGTCAAGGAACGGGTCAAAGATAATGGTAGAATTATTTTTTTCGATGGTAAAGCAGGCGTGGTTAATAAAATGATATTTAGCAGTCATCAAAATCACTCCTTAAAATTATTTACAAATCTATTATACATTATATTGGAGCATTTTCGTAGATTTTCTTCTAAAACTTTGCACTTCTCATAAAAATAGGGTACAATTTATTCTGTACCACTATTTGTTTTAGGAGATACAGATGAAATTTTTGAAGTTTCCTGCAGTGTTGGCAGTTGCCAGCTGCTTTTTTATAAACTCCATAGCGAACGCTACTGTTAAAGACGAGAGTGAGCTTATTGATGCAAAGCTTCCTGTTAAAGTTGAGAAGCAGATTGTAAAACCAGAAGCTCCTGCTCAAAATAAGAAGGTAGTTGTCAAAAAGGAAAGTAATATTCCGAAACAGAAAGTAGCTTCTCAAAATAAGAAAGAGCTTCCGAAACCGAAAGTTACTCCTGTTAAAAAAGAGTACTTCCGTGGAATGGAACTGCCTGCTAATTATAAAAGCATTTCCATTTTTGGCAATAGCGTTGCCACCAAGGGACAAGCTGTTAATTTAATTAAAGCTAATGGCAATGAAGTAAAGCTCGATTGTAGTATAGAAGATATTGTTAATCTGTACTGGGTAGAAGCTGAACGTGAGGGTGTGCGTCCTGATATTGCTCTCGCACAAGCTCTTGTGGAAACCGGTTACTTTGGTTATGGCGGGACGGTGAAGCCTAAACAAAATAATTTCTGTGGCTTGGGTACTACCGGCAAAAAAGTTAAAGGTGCCAAATTTAAGTCTCCGGAAATTGGCGTGCGTGCCCATATCCAACATTTGCTGGCGTATTCCGCCTTGAAGAAACCTTCTACCGGCATTGTTGACCCTCGCTACGATTTGGCGCATGCAATTCGTAAAGAGCGTGGCTTTGTAGATAAATGGTCTGGCTTGCAAGGAACTTGGGCTATGGGTTCCCAATATTGCGAAAAGATTATGGTAATTTATCAGGCGATGCTTGGTATGGAAATGAGCGAAGCTGAGAAAAAAGAATTGCTTGCAAAACAAAAGCTTGCTCAAGAACAGCACGAAGCTAGGCTGAAAAAGGATAAAAAATATCGCAAACAATTTGAGCAAGAAGCTAAAGAGCGCGAAAAAGCTCGTAAGCAAGCTGAAAAAGAAGCGAAGAAAGCAAAGAAGTCTAAAGATAAATAATTTATGAGACTAACTATTAGAAATTGTCAACAATTAAGTTGAAAAATATAATTAGTTCATTGTTTGTGACGATAATTGGTCATTTGTAATCATTATATTAAAATTTGCATAACAAATAGAGCATCCTTTCGGGTGCTCTTAAAGAATGCATTGTATTAAAACCGTTAAAACTGTTTTTGATACTGTTGTCTAGATACTTCAAGTTTGTATATCATTCTGACAAGCTTCTTGGCGGCGTGTGAGATTGCAACGAAATAGTGCTTTCCTTCAGCTCTCTTTTTGGCAAGATATGCATTGAAAGTTGGTTCCCAATTACAAACAAAGATGGTTGCGTTAAATAATGCATATCGTAAGTATCTAGAACCACGTTTTTCCATTCTGGAATGGCAGTTATCTTTTTGACCAGATTGATATGTTGTTGGCGATAAACCGGCAAATGCAAGAATCTTATCAGGAGAAGTAAAGCGATTAAAATCGCCGATTTCTGCAATAATCATTGCTCCCATACGATAACTTATTCCAGGAATACTAAGTATGGGAGGTTTGATTCTGTCCATGATATTTTTGATTTCACTTTCAATCTCATCAATTTCAGAATCAATCTCACGTATTAGCTTTATGGTATGTTTCAATTCAAGAGATTTTGCTGGTATGTTAGAACCGATAGAGTTTTTGGCTGCTTCTTTAAAAGTAATTGCCATATCTTTTTTAAAACGTCCTTTGGAAGCTTTATCTAGAAGACGTGTAAGTCGTGAAAGGTGTGCATCAGCAATGTGTTTTGCACTAGGAAATTCAAGTAACATTGAGTACACTGAATTGCAGTGAAGAATAGAAACAAGTTTTTCTAGTTCAGGAAAGAGAATACAGACAAGGCGGGAAATAGATGTTTTTAACGCAGAACGTTCCTTAACTTTATCAAAACGATAACGAGTTAATGATTTTAACTCTTCGTTGTGGTAAGATATGTCTGAGTAGGACTTCAAGTTCACATCAGACATTAGCATGTAAGTAATCGTACGGGCATCTACTTTATCCGTTTTCGTCTGTCTAAGGCTTAGACTTTTTCTGAACAGATTTGTATGTAACGGATTGATAATGTAGGTAGGGAAACCTTTATCAAAGAGATATCCGAGAAGATTATAACTATAGTGTCCAGTGGCTTCTAGTCCTATTTTTACTTTAGTTACATCTTCCATAACGGATACTATTTTCTGATAAAGGGTGTTAAAACCATTAAGGTTATTAGAGATAGTGAAGGGCTGAAAAAGAACTTCACCATCAGAATTTGTGATAAAGCAATCGTGCTTATCCTTTGCAACATCAATTCCCACAAAAATCATAAAGTGTCTCCTCGAAATAGTATTAATTGATACTGTTTTAAGATCCACAAGGCTCTTTGCGATTGTAACCTACTCCTTGATAAACCGTCATGCGGTAACTAACTGATTAACAAATAAACAAAGAGACTGTGGTTGGAGCCTCCAGTAAACCATCAAGTGGTAGGTGATAGCGACCAATCCACAGTATCTTAAAATAGCATAGTCCAACCTTTCAAAAAGGTAAAGAAGACTATGACTCTATAATAGTAGGTGATAGATATGCATATCGTTTTGTTTGAACCTGAAATCCCCGGTAACACTGGTAACATTGCTCGTCTTTGTGCAGCAACTGGTTGTCATTTGCATTTGGTTCGTCCTTTGGGATTTTCTGTAGAAGATAAATATTTGAAACGTGCTGGCTTGGATTACTGGTACTTGGTTGATATCCATTACTACGACAGCATTCACGAAGTTCTGGAAAAATTCAAAGACAATCCTAAATATTTACTGACTACTAAAGGTCATAAATCTTATAGCGATGTGCAATATGCTCCCGATAGCGTATTGATTTTTGGTAAGGAAACTGCAGGTTTGCCTGACTGGATGCATGAAGAATATGCAGAAGGTTGCGTGCGTATTCCTATGATTAGCGAAGCACGTTCCTTGAATTTGTCCAATGCTGTAGCAATCGTTGCTTATGAAGCATTGCGTCAACAAGAAAATTTTGCAGGCTTAACTGTTTAAAAGAGGTACATTATGATTATTATTAAAGAGTTTGATTTTGACGCAGCGCATTATCTGCCTGCTTACAATGGTAAGTGCGAGCATTTGCACGGTCATACCTATAAATTAGTAGTAAAAGTGGAAGGCACTCCTGACCACGAAGGTATGGTTATCGATTTCATTAAACTGAAAAACTTGGTTAAGGACGAAGTATTGGTGCATCTTGACCACGCTTGCTTGAATGATGTGCTGCCTGTTCCTTCTGCAGAAAATATTTCTGTTTGGGTGTGGAAAAAATTGGAAGCACTCTTAAAAACTGACCGTTACCATTTATATGAAGTAGAAGTTTGGGAAACACGTACCAGCGGTTGCGTGTATAGAGGTGACTAATGAAGGACGTACAAGGTGAAAAAGATTTACGTTGCGTGCCTTTAAAACACGTTGGCATTAAAGATTTGCGTTGGCCCATTGAACTGCGCGATAAAACTAAGGGTACTCAACACACTGTTGCAAAAGTTACTTTGGCAGTGGATTTGCCCCACGATATGCGCGGTACTCATATGAGCCGTTTTGTAGAATGTTTGCAAACCTTGGGACCTGTTGGCTTGCACGAAGTTGAAGGCATTCTCGATACTTTGAAGGAACGATTGCAAGCTGAAAAGGCTTTCCTGCAATTGGAGTTCCCGTATTTTATTACCAAGGTAGCTCCTGTTAGTGGTCAAACTGCGCCTATGGACATTGACTGCATCTACACTGCTGAAAAGGGTAAGAAGCTGCAATGGAAGATTTGTGCTGAAGTTCCCGTGCAAACCTTGTGCCCTTGCTCCAAAGAAATTAGTGCTTATGGTGCTCATAATCAAAGAGCTTTTGCTAAGATTGAGATTGTTGCCAACGATATGGTTTGGCTGGAAGAACTTGTTGCCATTGCGGATGCAGGTGCAAGCTCTCCTGTGTTTGGCTTGTTGAAACGCCCTGACGAAAAATTCGTTACAGAAATGGCTTACGATAACCCTCGCTTTGTAGAAGATGCAGTGCGTGAAATTGCTCTGCGTTTGGAAGAAGATACTCGCATTAGCTGGTATCGTTGCGAAGTTGAAAGTGTGGAAAGCATCCATAACCACAACGCTTTTGCTGTGGTAGAAAAAGGCTGGAAGTGAAAGCATGTTATTGAAAGTAAATAAGGAAATGCTTGCAGACGCCATGCAAAGCATTGGTGCTCACCAAGCAAGCTTACCTATTTTTGCCAATAAAAATCAAATATTGCCTTTTAAATTATTAGAAGTGCGCACTCCTGCGGCAAACATTATCAAACAAGAAATGCTTGCTGCCGGCGGCGATGCTGTTGTGCCTACTGGTTGCGTGTTAAACAAGGATAAGTATTCTGATGTACTGCTTCTTGGTACTCGCAAACACTACAATCTGCTTTTGAAGAAGCTGGAGCTGATGCCTTACTTTGGTATGGATAAGGTGAAGGCAGAGCTGGAAGCAGTGCTTGCTGAAAACAAACTGCAAACAACTTTGGCAGATGGCAGAGTGTTGAATTACGACAAAATGCTCATTATGGGCATTATCAATATTACTCCTGATTCCTTTTATGCAGATTCCCGCACTGCCATTGAAGAAGTAGTTGCCAAAGCAGGACAAATGCTTGCTGATGGTGCAGATATTTTGGATATTGGCGGCGAATCTACTCGTCCGGGAAGCGAAGCTGTGGAAGCGGAAGAAGAGCAGGCGAGGGTAGTTCCTGTTATCAAAGCTTTGCGTGCAGCTTACCCTCAAGCAGTAATTTCTATTGATACCTATCGCGCTAGTACTGCTCGTGCTGCCATCCAAGCAGGTGCAGATATTATTAACGATATCAGTGCTATGGAAGCAGATGTTGAAATGATTAATGTGGTTTGCGAAACAAATGTGCCCATCATATTGATGCATATGCGTGGCACTCCTAAAGATATGCAAACCAACTGTGAATATAAAAATGTAGTAGAAGAAGTTGCCTGCTACCTTGCGGAACGTGCTAACTTATTGCGTGAACGTGGCGTTGGTGCTGATAAGATTATCCTCGATCCTGGTATTGGTTTTGCTAAAAATGCAGAACAAAATTTGAAGCTGATGCGAGACCTTAACACTTTGACAAGCTTTGGTTATCCTGTGCTCTTAGCTGCTTCTCGTAAATCCACTATTGGCAAAGTGCTTGGTGAACTTCCTGCGGAAGAACGTTTGGAAGGAACTATTGCTACAAGCTGCCAAGCTGTTTATGCAGGTGCAAATATGGTACGAGTTCACGACGTTAAGGAAAACTTACGAGCAGTGCGTATGTTGGAGGCGATTTTATGTCCGAAGCATATGTAGCACTGGGAAGCAATCTTGGCGATAGAGAAGAAAACTTGCGTACTGCCCTGAAGCATTTGGAAGCAAATGGGGTAGAGGTAGTTAACGTATCTACCTTTATCGAAACAGAACCTTACGGCGTAACAGACCAACCCGGCTTTGTGAATGCAGTCTGCCAAGTTGAAACGAAGCTTGAACCTTTGGAACTCTTGCGTTTGTTACTTAGTATTGAGCAGGAAATGGGGAGAGTACGCTTGCGCCGTTGGGGCGAGCGTAATATAGACTTAGATTTACTGCTCTATGAAGATGCGTGCGTGGTGAGTGAAGAGCTGACCTTGCCCCATCCCGATATGCAAAACAGGGACTTTGTACTATTGCCCCTTGCAGAAATTGCAGGAGAAGTAGTGCACCCAATTTTGAAAAAGACTATTAAACAATTGAAAGAAGAATTACTATGCAAATAAATAAAAGCGCTCTTTTAGAGCGCTTTAAATCTTACGCACAAATTGAAACCACTTCTGATGAAAAAGCTACTTGCTTTCCGTCTACAGCAAAACAACTTGATTTGGCTCGTTACCTTGTAACTGAACTGGAAGCAATTGGTTTAAGCGAAGTGGAACTTACTGAGCATGGTTATGTGCTTGCGACTTTGCCTGCCAATACAGAAGAAGCATTGCCTATAATTGGACTTATTGCCCATATGGATACCAGCAGTGATGCAAGCGGTGCTAATGTACAAGTTCAGCTGCACCAAGGGTATGAGGGAAAGGATATTATTTTGAGCGAAGGTAATGTGCTGAGCCCTAAAGATTTTCCTGAACTGTTGAACTACGTTGGTCAAGACATCATTACTTCCGACGGCACTACCTTGCTGGGCGCAGACGATAAAGCTGGCATTTGCGCAATCGTTTCTGCTTGCGAGTATTTGCTTACTCATAATGAAGTGAAGCATGGTAAAGTGCGCATTTGCTTCACTCCTGACGAAGAAGTTGGGCGTGGCACTGAACACTTCCCGTTGAAAAGCTTTGGTGCTGATTTTGCCTATACCGTTGACGGTGGCGAGCTTGGTGAATTAAACTACGAAACCTTTAACGCTTGCAATGCAACCATTGTATTTAATGGCGTTTCTGTTCACCCCGGTTTTGCCAAAGATAAAATGCGTAATGCGGTAACCATGGCGGCGGAATGGCAAATGGCTTTGCCTGCTGATGAACGCCCTGAATATACTGAAGGCTACCAAGGTTTTTATCACACTCTGCGTGTGAACGGTGGTACCGATCGCGTAGAAATTGATATGATTTTGCGTGACCACGATAAAGCAATTTTGGAAGAACGCAAGCAATTTGTCTTGGCTTTGGCTGAAAAGATGAATGCTAAATACGGTGCAAACGCTGTGGTATGCAAGCTGCAAGACTGCTACAGTAATATGAAGGAATATATTATGCCCAAGTACGAGGTGGTTGAGCGTGCTGAAAAGGCAATGGCTAAGGCGAATGTAATTCCTAAAATTATTCCTGTGCGTGGCGGTACGGATGGTGCGCGTCTTTCTGAAATGGGTTTGCCATGTCCTAACATTTTCACCGGTGGACACAACTTCCATGGAAGATTTGAGTACTTGCCGTTGCAATCTTTGATGAAATCTACAGAGGTTGTTATTAATTTAATAGAAGCTTGATAAGACAAAGGCTCCGCTTAATTGCGGA
>CALCHC010000041.1 GCA_937901335.1 uncultured Phascolarctobacterium sp.
AATTAGTACCACAACCACATGGACAGAACAATTCTTTATTCCTACTTCTTTTCCTCAGAGCTTCTATTTTTCCTTTAATGTTAATTTGCTTTCCATCAATAACAGTATAAATACTTTCTATTCCAATAATCTTGCCATCACATAAACACTCTGCTCTTTGTATCATAAATCAATTCACCTCCATCACTATATTTCATTATTATACGAAAGTAATTACTTTTAGAAAACTTAACAGGGTTAAATACAACTCTCTTGTGAACTTGTGTTTGAAATTATTTGCATCTTATGTTAAAATACCTTCAGATGCTGCCATAACGGTAGGCGGTTTGTCCTTCTACGGAGGGACTGCGACCCTCCGATTACATAGAAATCCATTTTGGAAATCTTCTATTGGAGGGATGCCAATGACTGCAGAACTATTCCTAGCTATTCTTAGCTTTGGTATTGGAACATTTGCTCTTGGCTATACAATGGGACAAAACCATTCTAAAACGCAAAAGTAACCGCCAAGCCTGCTAAACTGTGCGGTTACCTTTGTAACTAAACTATTTATGGGATAAACCGTCTATCGGCAGCATTCCTTTTGTCACCTACATTTTATAATAGTTCAAAATGACTTGTCAAGAAATACTAAAAGAGCGTGCTTTCGCACGCTCTTAATTTTTTTGCAAATTTTTAGTTAGCGTTTTTCTTTCTACATTCCGGGCATACCCCGAAGAAATAGAACTGATGTCCTACAATTTCATATCCGCTCAATTTTTCTGCATCCTTAACCAAAGCAAGGCTGTCTAAATCGTTCAGGTCATCAACTCGACCACAGCTCATACATTGGATATGATGATGAATACTGGTATCAGCATCATAACGCATACTGTCCTCGCCAGTGTTCAGAATTTGAATCACATTAATCTTTTGCAAAATTTCTACGGTCTTATAAACAGTAGCGAAGCTCATGGACGGATAGTTAGGTTGCAAAGTGCTAAAGAGCATTTCTGCAGTGGGATGACTTTTTGTTGCAGCCAAGGCTTCATAAACCGCCAAACGTTGGGGCGTAACCTTGTAACCATTGGCACGCAAGATGTCGCTCAATTGTTGACTGTTAAGCATACCGATACCTCCTTAATAGATTATTACAACATTTTAATAATCTTTATTATTTATTTTAGCGTACTTTTTATTTTTTTGCAATCAATAATTATTACAGGAATTGATTTTCTGTTATAATAGTATTAACTCAAAAATTAAAGGAAGGTTTCAAAATGGAAAAGATTATTAACGCGCTTGCCCGCGAATTAAATATTAAACCTAAACAAGCCGAGGCTACGGTTCAACTTCTGGACGAAGGTAACACCGTCCCCTTCATCGCTCGTTACCGCAAAGAAGTAACCGGTTCTTTAGACGAAGAACAAATCCGTACCATCGAAGAACGCTTGGCATACTTGCGCAATTTAGAGCAACGCCGCCAAGAAATCTTGACTGCCATCGCTGCACAAGAAAAGCTTACTCCCGAATTAGAGAAAGCTATCAACGCTGCAGAAAAGATGCAAGCTTTAGAAGACTTGTACTTACCCTATCGTCCTAAACGTAGAACTCGCGCTCAAATCGCTCGCGAAAATGGTTTGGAACCTTTGGCTCAACTTATTGAAGAACAAGGTAAGCCTGCACTTCCTCTCGAACAACTTGCAGCTATGCACATTGACGAAGAAAAAGGAATCTCTACAGTTGAAGATGCTTGGCAAGGCGCCTGCGATATCGTTGCTGAAAATATTAGCGACAGTGCGGACGTACGCAAGCTTTTACGAAAAGAATTGCAAAGCACTGGCGAGCTTGTTTCTGAACTTATCATTGACGAAAAAGACGCTCCTGAATTTTTACAATACCGTGATTATAGCGAGCCTGTTCGTCAGCTTCCGCCCCACCGCATTTTGGCAATGAACCGTGGCGAAGATAAAAAAGCTTTGAAAATCTCCCTGCGTTGTCCTGATGAAAAGCTTATTGCTAAAGTTGCCCGAAAGCTTAATTTAAAAGAGCAAAGCCCTTTCTACACTTACTACCACAACGCACTTACCGATAGCTACAAACGCTTACTGCTCCCCTCCCTCGAACGAGAGCTGCGTAACGAACTGACAGAGAAAGCAGAAAAGCAAGCAATCTCTGTTTTCGCTGCTAATTTACGCCAACTGCTTCTTACCCAACCCATTAGCGGTCACACAGTTCTTGGTCTTGACCCCGGTTATCGCACCGGTTGTAAAACTGCAGTTATTGATGCCAACGGACGCATCATCGCAACCACCGCCATGTATATCACTGGTAGCAAAAATCAACAAGAACAAGCAGAAAAACAGTTTGTTGAGCTGATGAAAAAGCATAAAATTACCCTTATCGCCATCGGTAACGGTACTGCTTCCTACGAAACAGAGCAATTCACTTCTCAAATGCTTCAAAAATACAACTTTGACGCAGCTTACATCATCGTTAGCGAAGCAGGTGCTTCTGTTTATTCTGCTTCCAAACTTGCTCGCGAAGAACTTCCCGATTTGGACGTTTCCCTCCGTGGTGCAGTGTCCATCGCCCGCCGCGTGCAAGATCCCTTGGCAGAACTTGTTAAGATTGAACCGAAAGCAATTGGCGTTGGTCAATACCAACACGACGTAAACCAAAAGGAACTTACTCAAACTTTAGGCAGCGTTGTAGAAAGCTGTGTTAACCACGTTGGCGTAGAATTAAACACCGCTTCCCCTTCCCTTTTGAATTACGTTGCAGGTATTTCTTCCACCGTTGCTAAAAATATCATTGCTTATCGTGACGAAAAAGGAGCTTTCAAAAGTCGTAAGGAACTTTTAAAAGTTGCTCGTCTTGGCCCTGCTGCCTTTACCCAATGCGCAGGCTTCCTCCGCATCGCAGGTGCAACCAATCCCTTAGACAACACTTCCGTCCATCCGGAAAGCTACGCTCTTGCTGAAAGCATCGTTGCTGAACTTGGCTTTAGCTTAAAAGATTGTGCAACTACTGCTTTGCAAGAAGCTGCCGCTAAGGCAAGCGCTGAAAAACTCGCTACTAAATTGAATGCAGGCGTGCCTACCGTTACTGACATCCTCGCAGCTCTCGCTCGTCCTGGTCGTGACCCTCGAGAAGATGCTCCCGCTCCCATGACTCGTAAACAAGTTGCTAAACTTAGTGACTTGGCAATTGGTAGCGTTGTTAAAGGCAAGGTACAAAACGTAGTAGACTTTGGTGCGTTTGTAGATATTGGCTTAAAAGTTAGTGGTCTTATCCATAAAAGCGAACTGAGTCTTAAATACTTCCGTCATCCTTTGGACGTTGTAGGAGTTGGCGATATTGTTGAAGCTGAAATCATCAGCATTGACGAAGCTCGCAATAGAATAGGACTCAGCCTTAAACGTTTAGAACAAAAGAAAAACCAAAAATAAATTGTTTCACGTGAAACATTCATTAAAACGAAGAAAAGGTGCAGTCAAAAATGACTGCACCTTAATTTTTTACATTATGCAATTATTCAACGCATCTTAACTCGTAAGATTTGCCAGTTAAGCAACGAGCACCGTTTTCAGTTACAAGGTAAGTGTTTTCAGTCCCAACCAAGCCGATACCGGGCAGAGCAATCTTCGGTTCAACAGCGAAGGTCATGCCTACTTGCACAGGTTCTTTGAAACCGCGAGCGATAGCAGGAGCTTCGTCCATTACAAGGCCAATACTATGACCAAGGAACTTGCCACCGTTCATAAAATTATCGCCATAGATGTTATCAAACTTATCCATAGTCACGGTGTATAAATCTTGGATAGGAGTACCGGGTTTCATCATTTCTACAACTTGTGCTTCCAATTCCAAGCAACGTTTTTGTGCATCAAGAATTACGTCTTTGTTGGGGTCTTTATTGATATCACCATAGTAGTAGGTAACAGTTTTATCAGTATTGTAACCGTCAAAACCACAGGGAATATCGAGATAAACCAATTGGTTAAGTTGCAGTTTACGGAAAGCATTACCAATGGATTGCAAAGCAATGCAAGTACCGGGAGTACCACCAGGTCCGTCAAAAGCACAGCGTTCTAAACCGCTTTTGCCAAAAGCAGCGATACCGATAACTTCTTCGCCCAAAGGCAAGTTAAAACGCACGATACCATAGCTACCACGGCTAAGCATTTCATTATAAATGCCTACTGCCAATTGAGTTTCGCTAATTCCGGGAACGATAAGTTGCGGAGCGATAACATCAAGTACGGTTTCGTGAATCTTGCCACTGCGTTCCATCATTTCAATTTCGTACGCACTCTTCACCGCACGCAAATCAGTCAGCACGTGGTCAAGAGAAGCGATTTCTTGGAACGGAATGTATTTACGGAACATTTGTTGCCAATCCCAAGTAAGCTTTTTAGTTTCCATATAAACAGTTTCGGGAGCAGCACCGTACTCAGCAGCTACTTCGCGGAAGCTACGCATGGGACGAATATCCGCAAATTTAGATTCAGCAACAGCTCTGTCGTACATACGACGCACCCACAAAATTGCATCTTGGGGGCGAATGATAAGTGCACCATCTTGCATAGTACCTGCAAAATAGTACATGGTTACTTTGTGGTTGATAACTGCCATTTCCCAACCGGGATTTTGTTCATCCATCAATTGGCGGAACTTCGCCAAACGTGCTTCCAATTCAGAAGCAGGCACGGGACGGATTGCATCAGTTAAATTAGTTTGCTCTAAAATTGCCATAGCAAATTCTCCTTTAGGGCATTATTTGATGTAATTTAAAATCTCTTTCGCGTGGGGCAGAATAATGTCAGGTTTGATATTACCGTTTTCAACGTCTTCCATAGTAGCTTCACCAGTGAGAACCATTACAGAAAGGATACCGTTGTTCAAACCAAAAGCGATGTCAGTAGAAAGTCTGTCGCCAACCATAGCGATTTCTTCTTTTTTGAAACCGGTTTTGTCCAACACAACGTCTACCATGTATTGGAAGGGTTTGCCAAAAATCATAGAAGGACTTTTGCCGGTAGCGGTTTTGATAAGTTCAATCATTGCACCGGTATCAGGAATAAACTCGCCACCTTCGATGGGGCAACGTACGTCGGGATGAGTTGCTACGTACGGAACTCCTTTATCAATCAAACGGCAAGCAGTAGTCAGTTTTTCATAGGTCAAGGTTTGGTCGAAGCCAACTACTACAAAGTCAGCGCCTTCTTCCAAAGTTTTGGTCATGGTGAGACCTGCATCAGCAATGTTCTTTTCCAGTTGGGGAGTACCCAAAACGTAGAACTTGCCATCAGGATGGTTCTTGGACATATAGTTAGTGAAAGCGTCAGTAGAAATCAGCACGTTTTCACGGGTAACAGGCACGCCCAAGCCATTCATTTTATTTACATAGTGTTGGTGGTCACGGGAAGAATTGTTGGTGAGCAGGTAATACTCACGACCAGCAGCTTTCAATTTGTCAAAGAAGCCTTCCATACCAGGGATAAGCTCGTTACCCAAATTGATAGTACCGTCCATATCAAACAAGAAACATTTTATTTGTCCTAAACGCTCTAAATCAGCCATTGTTATCTCTCCTTTATTATAGATAGTTATATTATAAGACATTTGAGGTAGAGAAGGAAATGTTTTTTGAGAAACATTGTTATACCAAAAAACTTTATCCTATGATTTTCTTTCAAACAATAAAAAGAGATAAATCTACAACCAACTCCAGTCATAAATTTATCTCTTTTATTTTTTGTTCCAATTTTCTTCTAAATAAGGTTTTACTGCAAGCATAAGCTGTTCCGATTTATGATACTGTTCTTCAGCTTGCTCTTTAGTAATAACTACGAAATCTTGATAATCTGCTTTCTCGCGTAATCTGAAAGACACATCTATAAATTTAGATAAACTTTTATCAAATATGCCCTCTTTAACATAAGTTCTATTGAAGAAAGCAATTATCCCAGAATGTTTACTGGAATCAAAACCATCTAGTGCCGTTACAGCTCGCAACGCATGAAATAATGCATAATAAGAACGATTAACAGATGCTTTGTATTGCTCCGCGTTCAATAAAGTTTTTGCAGCAGCTAAATCTTCAACAGCACTTTGATAGCGATACTTAGATAAATCAATTACGCTACCTTCCATAAAACTATACCGTCCTGTTTTACATTTTTATAGAAAGGTGTAACCTCTTTCCATTTTTCATAATTATCTATATCAATGTCGATTACGGAAAAAACTTTATCATATTTTAGATTCATATCTACAATGAAATCAGATAAAGCATCTTCAGTTTCAGGTGCTAAACTTCCTTTAACAAGCAAAGCTACGTCAACATCAGATTCACAGGACGCAGTACCTCTAGCAACAGAACCATAAAGAATTACGCTAACAAGTTGTTCATCTACAATTTTTAATAAACCAGCTACCAATTCATCTACCATTTGTTTATCCATAGGTACGCCTCCTCTCTACATATTTCTTAATTTGATTATATCTTAATTCTAAAATGAAT
>CALCHC010000042.1 GCA_937901335.1 uncultured Phascolarctobacterium sp.
TTTTTGTATATGTTGGTAGTATGGTGGACAAAAAGGTCTGGTTTGAAAAGTCTATTAGTTTACTAAATAATATGTTAAAATATAAATGTATTATCTATGAATGGAGGCTCTAAAATGAGAAAACAACTTGTAACTTTAATGCTTACTGTTATTTTTAGTATTACTGCAGTTGTACCAGGTTTTGCTGCTAGTGCAAGCATTCCTGCTGCTGATAAAATTAAGGCTATGGAGGTAATGCTATACGGTAATGCACAAGAAGGTTCTTTAATTGAACGTATGGATGCTATTGAATATGATGTTAATGGGTTAATGACATCCGAACCTATTTTAGCTCGTATTGATAGCATGTATGAATATTTAGCAGGAAAGGGTAAAGATGGCGATGCTTCTTTCGCGACTCGCTTGAATATAGTAGAGTGGCGCATTAATGAAAGTATGAGTGGTGGCCCTGCTAAAGCTCGTATCGAAGCTGTTGAAAAACTTTTGAATGGTAAGGCAGACGACGGTGCTCTTTCTACACGTTTGGAAGAACTTTTAGAAGTTGTTGCTTATGAAGGTGGCGTTGTTCCTGTTCAACAAGTAACATTGCCTAAGGATTCTGTAATTAAAATTGAATTTACCCAAGAACTTGGTAATAAGATTAGCAAAGTTGGTGACGAAGTTGGCTTTAAAGCTGCGGATAACCTTTATGTGAATGATGTGCTTGTTCTCCCCAAAGGTGCTACTGGCATAGGCAAGGTTAAAAAGGTTGTGCAACCTGGTATGTTTGGTAAAGATGGTCGTGTAGATATTGATTTTATGCATGTCAATGGTGTTGACGGCACTAAAATTCCTGTATTTGTAGGTGAACTTGCAGAACAACAGGCTAAGTCTTACGCAGGTGCTGCTGGTGCTGCTATTGGTGGTATGATTATCCTTGGTCCTGTTGGAGTTATTGGTGGTGCTTTTGTAAAAGGCAGTAGTATTACCATTCCTGAAGGTAGCGTGACCTTCGTGCAAGTTAGTGAAGATGTCGCAATGCAGGGTGTAATTTATACCGAGTAAAACGGCTATTGGCCTATAATAAAATTTGTATAATTTATGGATAAAAGGCTCACAATTCGTGAGCCTTTTTTTATTTTTCGTGATATAATGTTGAGTGGATAAGTATATGCTTTTTAGAGAATTTACATAAAGGAGTTTACTATGAAAAAGATATTTTTAGCTGCAGCTTTAGCTGCAAGCATATGCGTTCCTGCTTACGCAAGCCAATTTGAAAATAGTGGTGAAAGTGTTTTTGATGCTCCCGTTTATGATGAAGATGTTATTGAAACTCAAGTTGTAGAAAAATCTGCGAAAGAAGAAAATAAGAATAAAGCTTTGCCCATTCAGTTGACTGGTGATAAAGCAGAGTATGATAGTGTTAGTGGTGATTTCTATTTGAGCGGTAATGTTGTTATTACTCAAGGTGCAGAGAAACTTGTTACTACTCACGCACACGGTAATATGAAGACCGGTGATGTATGGTTGGAGCAAGGTGGTAGTGTTGTTGAACCCGGTAATACTATGACAGGTAAATGGGTTTACTACAATTTCAACAATAAAACTGGTGAAATAAAAGAAATTACCGGTAAGGGTGAAAAAGAATGGTTCGACGCTCCGCACGCAAATATTTATGCTGATAAGATAGTTGTTGATGAAGGTGGGGTAATGTCTCGCTGTCCGTCTAAAGAACATCCTCCTTGCCTTTCTGTAGAAGCAAGGATTTTTGAAATTTATCCTCAAGAAAAAATGGTTGCTCACGACGTAAAAGTCTTCGTGAGAGGCAAACATATTTATTCTCGTGATGTTTGGGTAAATGAGATTAATGATACTACTAAGACTCGTATTATGCCTCGTATTGGTTACGATGGTAGTGATAACGGTGCTTTTATTAAAGTTGATGCTAATTGGCAATTTAACGAAAAGACATCAGCGAATGCTGAATTAATAGAATACTCAAAATCAGGATTTAAGCCAATGTATTCCCTTGACCATGAAGAGCGTAATTTTGAGATTACCTATGAATATGGTTGGGAAGAAGATGATGATGATTGGTATAAAAAACAAAATAACTGGACTGTAAGATATAAACCTCATTATTTCGCTGATGGGATCCCTGTAAGCTATTCTGGTTATTTTGAATATGGCTTATGGGAAAATGATGATACCAAAAAGAAAAGTTGGCATAGAGAATATGCTATGTATTTGGCTCATGACCCCATTTATTTGTTCAATTCTAAAAACACTATATTAAATATGAAAGTTGGTAAAAAGTGGGTTAATGAAAGCCTGACCGATACAACCAGCTCTACTGATGTTTATAGTGCTAAATTGGGACAAAAACTTGGTAAAAAATGGGAAACTTGGATAGGTTGGCACAAAGAAAATGTTACTACTAACTTATTTGATATTGGTCAACCAGACATGGATGAAGAGCTTCACAATGGATTAAGTTGGAATCCCACTAAGAATGATACTGTTTCTATTATCAATAGATATGATATAGGTAAAGGTCATCAATATGAAACTATTTATCGTTGGAATCATAAGTTCTGTTGCTGGGCATTGCAAGTTGAATACGAAAAAGAACAGTATGAAGATGATAGCACGGTTAGGATTCAGTATTTCTTCTACAATCTGTAATTGAGGTAAGTTATGAAAAATATTATTCAAGCACGTTTTGAAGAGCATTTGGAAGTTGCAAATGCTGTAATGCAGAGCGATATTTTAGAACAAATCGAGCGTATTGCTATCGTAGTGAAAACTGCTTTGGCGAATGGCAAAAAAGTATTGTTCTGCGGTAATGGTGGTAGCGCTGCTGATAGCCAACATTTGGCTGCAGAATTCGTTGGTCGCTTCCAAAAAGAACGTCAAGGGTTGCCTGCTATCGCACTTACCGTTGATACTTCTATATTGACTGCAGTTGGTAATGACTACGGTTTTGACAAAGTTTTTGCTCGTCAAGTGGAAGCTTTAGGCAACGAGGGTGACGTTTTGATTGGTATTTCTACTAGTGGTACTAGTCCTAATGTGTTGGCTGCTGTAGAATTGGCTAAAGCTAAAGGTATCTACTGTGTAGGCATGACTGCTGCTAATGGTGCGAAGATGGCAGAATTGTGCGATGAATGTATTGCAGTTCCTGCTAAAGTTACTGCTCGCGCTCAAGAAATGCATATTTTAATTGGTCACATTTTATGTGAACTTGTGGATGGTGAATAAGTTGCCCTGTATGGCTGTAACTGCTTTTTTAGCAGAAAAAATACAAGATTTAAAGATTGCCGTAATTGGTGATGTAATGCTGGATAGGTACTTCCATGGTGAAGTAAAGAGAATCTCTCCGGAAGCACCTGTACCTGTAACTAAAATTAATAGGGAAAAGTCTGTTCTTGGCGGTGCTACTAATGTAGCTGCTAACCTTGCTCATTTAGGTTGCAAGGTGTTCATGGGCGGCGTTACCGGGGATGACGACAACCGTGTGCTTTTAGAAAAATTGATGGATGATGCTGGCATTGATTACACTGGTTTGGTAAAGAGCGACAAACGCAAAACCATTACTAAATTGCGTGTAATAGGTGGCACTCAACAAATGTTGCGTCTTGACTTTGAAGAAACCGGTGACTTGTATCCGGAAGAAACGGAAGCTTTGAGCAATTGGCTTGAAAATTTGTTGGAAGCTGGTCTTGATGGCATTATTGTTTCTGACTATGCAAAAGGTGTATGCTCCGACAACTTCTGCCAATGGGTGATTGCACAAGGTAATGCTCATAATATTCCTGTTTTGATTGATCCGAAAGGTGCAGACTGGACAAAATACAGTGGTTGTGACTTCATTACTCCGAATTTGAAGGAAATGTGCGAGGCAGCAGGTTGCCAACGTGATAACGAAGATAATGCTGTTGTAGAAATGGCTCGCACTGCCAGAGATAAATTTGGTATTAAAAACGTTGTTGTTACCCGTAGTGAAAAGGGTATGACTTTGGTTAATGATACTGAAATTATCCATAATCCGGCGACAGCTATGGAAGTGTTTGACGTTTCCGGCGCAGGTGATACTGTGGCTGCTACTTTACTTGCGGCTGCAGCAGGTAAGCTTGAACTTAGTGATGCTGTGTTTATGGCGAATCGTGCAGCAGGTATTGTAGTTGCGAAAGCAGGTACTTACCCTGTACATCGTGATGAATTGCTGAAAGATTTGCTGACTGAAGAACGCAAACAAGGCAAAAGCTATCGCACTTTGAGCTGGGAAGAAATTGCTTCTTTGGCAAAAACTTGGAAGGCCTGCGGAGAAAAGATTGTCTTTACCAATGGTTGCTTTGATATTCTTCACGTAGGTCACGTTACTTATTTGGAAAAAGCGAAGAACTTAGGTAAGCATTTGATTGTAGGGTTGAACACTGAT
>CALCHC010000043.1 GCA_937901335.1 uncultured Phascolarctobacterium sp.
AACCCCTGATACCGCCGTGAAAGGGCGGTGTCTTAACCGCTTGACCAACCGGCCAATTTTGGTGACCCATGTAGGCCTCGAACCTACGACACCCTGATTAAGAGTCAGGTGCTCTACCAACTGAGCTAATGGGCCGTAGTGAAGTTACTTGATTATAATACACGATTTTACAAAGTTTGGCAAGAGTTTTTTTAGAAAAAATCGTTTGTTTAACGAAAAAATTTGACTACAAGCCTATTAACGCATAGAATAGAAAGAGTGGGAGTAGCCCACAATATTATTACGGAGGATCTTCTTATGAAATTTGATATCGCGGTTATCGGCGGCGGTCCTGCAGGTATTGCTGCTGCTATTACTGCCCAAAGCAAAGGACGCAAAGTTGTTCTTTTTGAAGCACACGGCTTCAGCCCCCGTTTGAGAAGTGTAACTGAAATTAGTGACTATCTTGGCCTTCGCCCTATGTCCGGCACTGAATTGATGGATCATTTTGTTGCTCATCTTTCCAGAACCGATGTATTTGTTGTTGAAGAAAAAGTTGTTTCTTTAAAAGAAGCTGGTAATGGTTTTGTTATTGGTACTCCCAGTGGTAACTTCAATGCTGATGCTGTTGTACTTTGCACTGGTGTTTCCCGTTCTAACCTTTTGGTTGGCGAAAAAGAATTTATGGGCCGTGGCGTAAGCTATTGCGCTAAAGTTGACGGTGTTAACTATAAAGGCAAACGTGTAGCAGCAATTGCTACTACCGACGACGCTATGGAAGAAATTGAATTGTTGGCAGATTACTGCGAACATGTATATCTCTTCCCCCGTTACAGTGGTTTTAGACCGCCTAAGAGAAAAAATATTACTATTGTTATTGAACCGCCTACTGAAATCACCGGTACTGACAGAGTTACCGGCTTGCATACTGATACCGACTTCTTCGGTGTACAAGCAGTATTTTTGTTCCGTGCAACTGACCCCCTCAACAGCTTCTTGCCGGAACTGCAAATCCGCGGTCGTAGCGTATATGTAGACGACCAAGCTCAAACCAATGTTGAAGGCGTATTTGCTGGCGGTGACTGCACCGGTCAACCCTGGCAAGTAAACCGCGCTGCTGGTCAAGGCCAAAAAGCTGCTCTCAGTGCTATCCGTTACTTGGCTAAACGCGACGAAGAGATTGGTTATTAATCGTAAATTTAACTTTTTAAAAAGGTTGATTTATGATAAAATAAGCGTTGTGAACGAATTTGTTTGGAGGCGCATATATTATGTTAGATATGAAATTTGTCCGTGAAAATCCGGAATTGGTTGTAGAAGCTGTTAAAAGACGTAACGGCAACTTAGACCTTACTGAATTCTTGGAATTAGATAAAAAACGTCGTGAAATCACTGTTCAAGTAGAAACCTTGAAAAGCGAACGCAACACTGCATCCCAAGAAATTGGCAAGCTGAAAAAAGCTGGTCAAGATGCAAGTGAACAAATGGCAGCAGTTCGTGCTTTGGGTGATAAAATTGCAGAAGACGATCAAGAATTGAAAGCAATCGAAGTTCGTTTGAAAGAAATCCTGCTCTCCATCCCCAACATTCCTGCTGACGATGTTCCCGTTGGTGCTGACGACAGCGCTAACCCGGTTGTACGCACTTGGGGTGAACCTGGCAAATTTGATTTTGAACCTAAAGCTCACTGGGATATCGGTGAAGGCTTGAACATCATCGATTTTGAACGTGGTGTTAAAGTTTCCGGCGCTCGTTATATTTTCTATCGTGGCTTGGGTGCTCGTTTGGAACGTGCTGTAATCAGCTTCTTCCTCGACTTGCACACCGAAAAACATGGCTACACCGAAATGTTCCCGCCGTTCATCGTAAATGGTGCGAGCATGCAAGGTACCGGTCAATTGCCTAAATTCGCAGAAGATATGTTCAAACTGGAAAATGGCGATATGTACCTCATTCCTACCGCTGAAGTTCCTGTAACCAACTATCATCGTGATGAAATTTTGAATGTGGCAGAACTGCCCATTAAATACACTGCATACAGCGGCTGCTTCCGTGCAGAAGCTGGTGCTGCAGGTCGCGATACTCGTGGCTTGATTCGTATGCACCAATTCAACAAAGTAGAATTGGTTAAATTCACCAAACCGGAAGAATCTTGGGATGAATTGGAAAAACTCACCCTCGATGCAGAAGAAGTACTGCAACTTTTGGGCTTGCCCTATCGTGTAGTTCGTCTTTGCACCGGTGACTTGGGCTTTAGCTCTGCAACCACCTATGACTTGGAAGTATGGTTGCCGGCAGCAAACTGCTACCGTGAAATTTCTTCCTGCTCCAACTTCTTGGACTTCCAAGCTCGCCGTGCTAACATTCGTTTCCGTCGTGATGCGAAAGCTAAACCGGAATTCGTACATACCCTTAACGGCAGTGGCGTAGCAGTTGGCAGAACTGTTGCTGCTATTTTGGAAAACTACCAACAAGCTGATGGTAGCGTAATTGTTCCGGAAGTGCTCCGTAAGTATATGGGTTGCGACGTTATCCGCTAATTAAAAATTTAAGCGCTGTTCTGAAAAGGACAGCGCTTTTTTATATGCAAATTTGCTTATTTTATAGGAAAATCTGCTAAATTTTGGCGTAATCCTGCGTATTTTTGGATAATTTTGGATGTCCTCAAATATTTTCTGATTTCGTCCGTTTTCCTATTGTACTTTCCTGCGTAGGTGGTATACTTATATCAGAAAAATTTGCAATCTCAAGGGGAGAGTGTATATGACAAAAGATAAAGTTTTTCAACTTAAGCAAGATGCTGTAGAAAAATTGGCAGAGGACTACGGTACCCCGCTGTTAGTTCTTTCTTTGGAACAAGTAAAAGCAAACTATGAATGTTTGAGAGAATATATGCCTCGCGTAAAAGTGTTTTATGCGATTAAGGCAAACCCCAATCCTGAAATTTTAAAAACCATGATTGAGCTTGGCTCTTCTTTTGACGTTGCTTCTGCAGGCGAAATTCGTTTGTTGCACGAAATGGGCGTAACCGGTGAACGTTTTATTTACGCTAACCCTGTAAAAACCGGTGTAGGCTTTAAAGCTTGCCGTGATTGTGGCGTTACCAGAATGACTTTCGATAGCGCAAGCGAAATCGAAAAAATGCAAAAAGAACTTCCCGGTGCAACTGTACTTTTGCGTTTGCGCATTGATAATTCTTCTGCTCACGTAGATTTGAACAAAAAATTTGGTGCAGGCAGAGAAAGTGCTGTGGAACTTATGCTTAAAGCAAAAGAAGCAGGCCTTGATATGGCAGGCATTGCTTTCCACGTAGGTAGCCAAACTATTATGGCAGATCCTTACCTGCAAGCTTTAGACATTGCTCGTGAAGTTTTTGAAGAAGCAAAAGAAGCAGGTCTTGACCTGCGTATCCTTGATATTGGCGGTGGGTTCCCCATTCCCACTCCGTCCATGAAATTCAACTTGCCTGAAATGTTAAAACAAATCAGCGCTCGTTTGGACGAAGATTTCCCCGGTATCGAAATTTGGGCAGAACCCGGTCGTTACATTTGCGGTACTGCAGTTAACCTCATTACCAGTGTTATCGGTGTTACTGAACGTGGTGGTCAACCCTGGTACTTCCTTGATGATGGCCTTTATGGAACTTTCTCCGGCGTAATCTTTGACCAATGGGATTTCAAACTCATTAGCTTCAAAGAAGGAGACGAACGAGTTGCTGCTACCTTCGCTGGACCTAGCTGCGATTCCTTGGACATTATGTTCCGTGGTCGCATGACTGTTCCTCTGGAAGTTGGGGATTTGCTCCTCGTTCCGTCCTGCGGTGCGTACACTTCCGCTTCCGCTACTACCTTCAACGGTTTCAGCAAAGCGCAATTCATTGTTTGGGAAAATGTTAAAGACAACTATTGAGCGAATTCAAAAAATGGAAGTTTACTTCGATACTCTTAGTTCTGCAGTGAAAAGCAATCCTCAAATTTTGAAAGAGGATGTTAATATGCAGAAGATGCTTTGTGAATTGACAAGCTACTACGAAAGTGGACAGTGGCTTAAAGATTTTGAAGCTGATGAGCGCGGGGAACTTCCTAAAAATTTAAAACGTGGTGTTCTTTCAGAAGATGGCGTTTATAATTTATTAAGTGAATTTAAAGAGTGATAAGGAGCGTACTTATGGTACGCTCCTTTTTGTTGTGCAAGTTGCGTGCCTTGTGGTAAAATAAAATGATACTATGGACATCTATGCGATGGAGAGACTATTGTGAATTTAAAGATGCCGCTTGTAGAAGCGATGCTTAAATATAAAGAAGAAAATATTTATCCTTTTCACACTCCCGGTCACAAGGGTGGACGTGGTATGGAAAGCTTATTGCGCAATGAATTAGGCGAAAGCGTGAAAGTAGACGTCTCCTTGATGAGCGAACTGGACGATATTCACGAGCCGGAAACTTACATCAAGGAAGCTCAAGACTTAGCGGCGCAAACTTACGGTAGTGATGCTTGTTTTTGGGCAGTAAACGGTACTAGCCAAGCGATTCACGCCATGCTGATGACAGCTTTAAAGCCCGGCGAAAAGGTTTTACTTCCTCGCAACGCACATCGTAGCGTGGCAGGCGGTTTAATCTTAGGTGGCATTGAAGCTACTTTTATGCAACCTGATTATTGCGAAGCCTTTGGTATAAATTTTCAAGTACAACCCCAAGCAGTGGAAGCTGCTTTAGATAAAGATGCTTCTATTAAAGCAGTGCTTCTCACAAGCCCCAACTACTATGGCGTGGCGGCGGATGTGGAAGCTATTGCAAAAATCTGTCACGAACGCAATGTAGTTCTTTTAGTAGACGAAGCTCACGGTCCGCATTTAGGATTTAGTGATTTGCTTCCTAAATCTGCGCTCCAATGTGGCGCTGATGCCTGCGCCCAAAGTACCCACAAGATTGTAGGTGCCATGACCCAATGTAGTATGCTGCATGTTCAAGGTCAGCGCCTTGACGTAACTCGTGCGGCAGACGTGATGAGCGTGCTGACAACTACAAGTCCCAACTATCTTTTGATGGCGTCCTTGGATGCTGCCCGTGCTCAATTGCAAGTGCGTGGTAAAGAGATGGCGGAAGACGCAGTGATGGCGGCGAACAAACTTCGTGCAGTTTGCAGTAAGTACGCTGGCTTGAAGCTTTTAAGTGAAGCAGATTGTGGTGGTTTAAAATTAGATACTACTAAAGTTACGGTGAATTTTGCTGAATGGGGCTACACCGGCATTGAAGCTGGAGATTTATTCCGTAAGGCAGGCATTGCCGTAGAATTGGTAGATGCTCAAAACGTACTCTTCCTTGTAACTTATGCAGATGTTACTAGTGATTACGAGACTGCGTTAGCAAAAATAGATACTGTTTTAAAAAATATGGAAGCAAATAAACGCGACAGAGCTATGGCTCCGGAGGCGCAGGATGTTCCCGCGACTACAATGGCAATGCCTTTGCGTGAAGTTTTCTACGGAGAGAAAGAAGCTTTGTCCCTTGAAGAAAGTGTTGGTAAAATCTGTGGTGAACAGGTTAGCTTTTATCCGCCGGGGATTCCGGTTTTGCTTCCCGGTGAAGTTATTACCGAAGAAATTATTGCTTATTGCAAAATGATGAAAGATTTAGGCTTGCCCGTTAGCGGTCCTGCTGATGGTAGTCTTAAAACTATACGAGTGGTGAAAAAATGAAGGGTTTATTTATCAGCTTTGAAGGTCCTGACGGAACCGGCAAAACTACCCAAATCAAAAGAGTGGCAGAAGCTTTACGTGCCCAAGGTTACGAAGTTATAGAAAGTCGTGAACCCGGTGGTACCGTAATGGCGGAAAAGGTACGCAACATCGTACTTGATCCTGATATGCCCATCAACAATATTACAGAAGTACTGCTCTTTTCTGCGGCTCGTAGTGAGCATGTGGAAAAGGTTATTGCTCCTGCAATTAAAGCAGGCAAGATTGTTTTGTGCGATCGCTTTAGCGATTCCACCTTGGTTTATCAAGGCTTGACCCGTGGCTTGAAAATTGATGAACTTGGCGAACTGCGCCAACTAAATGCTTTTTCTAGCAATGGTTTAGTTCCTGATATGACCGTGCTTCTCGACGGCAGACCGGAAGTTTTGGTTGCTCGCCGTGATGCTCGTGGAGTAAGCGATAGATATGAAAATAAAGGTTTGGACTTTCAACACAGCTTGCGCAATGGCTTTTTAGCTTTGGCGGAAGCAGAGCCTGAACGCATTAAAGTAATTAATGCAGAAGGCAATCAAGAAGAAGTACAAGCACTTGTTATGCAAGCAGTTACAGATTTACTGGAGAAGGTAAAGGCTTAAATGTGGGATAGTGTTTTAGGACACGAACAGAATAAAGAGTTTTTGCAGAACTTTTTGCAAAGGGAAGCACGCCCTCACGCTTTGCTTTTTTGTGGGGCGGAAGGTTTGGGCAAAAAGAAATTGGCTTTAGAATTCGCCAAGACCTTTTTGTGCTTGAACGGTAAGGGTGACGATGGCTGTGAAGCTTGTCGTTTGCTGAACTTTGCTGATGGTAACGTAAGCCATCCGGATTTTATCTTGGTGGAACGCTTACCGGAAAAAAGAGATTTATCCATCGAGCAAATGCGTGATTTGGCAAAACAGGCAGCTTTTGCTCCAGTGCTTTCCAAAAACAAAATTTGTATTGTGGAAGATGCAGATAGATTAACCGAAGCAGCGGCCAATAGCTTTTTGAAATTGTTGGAAGAACCGCCTGCAGGTTGGCTGATAATTCTGTTGGCGAGCAGTGAAGATAAGCTGCTTACCACTATTTTGTCTCGCGTGGTGAAGTTACGCTTTAACCCGCTAGCGGTGGCAGATGTGAAAAAGCTTTTGCTGGCACGAGGCGTTGATGCTGACGCAAGCGAAGTGCTGGCTCGCATTAGTGAAGGAAGCGTCGGTACGGCGCTGAACTTAAATGAGCAGAACGCTTTGGAATACAGGCAAACTGCTTTATCGTTCCTCGAAGCGTTGCCTTTGGAGTTCCCTATGAACTACGTAACAGACCGTACTTGGGTAGTGAAGTACGAGCGGGCTGAGGCAATGCTCTTTGTAAAATTACTACAGCTTTTATTGCGGGATATGCTCTTTATTAAAACTGGCGTAACCGTTAATTTATATAACTGCGATGTGCAGGAAAACTTAACCGCACTTAGTGGCGGTTGGCAACCCCAAGGTTTAAAGAAAGCTTTGGCGGCGACAAACGATGCTTATAAGGCTTTGGCTTCCAGTGTTGGCGTAAAGCTGGTAATGGAAAACTTAGCCATGAAAATAGATAATTTCCGGAAGGAGTGAATATAGTGCCGACAGTTGTAGGTATTAGATTTAAAAAAGCAGCTAAAATATATTATTTTGACCCGGTGGATAGCGGTGTAGAAAAAGGCGATTTTGCCATTGTAGAAACTGCCCGCGGCGTAGAATACGGTGAGGTTGTAATTGGCAGCCGCGAAGTTAGCGAGGACAGCATTGTTGCTCCCCTCAAACCCGTAATGCGCAAAGCTACCCCGGAAGACGCAGAAAAACTTGCAGAAAACAAAGTGCGCGAAAGAGAAGCGTTCAATATCTGCCTGCGTAAAATTAAAAACCACGAATTGCCCATGCATCTTATTGACGTAGAATTCACTTTTGACGTAAACAAAATTATTTTCTACTTCACTGCAGATGGCAGAATTGACTTCCGCGAACTGGTAAAAGATTTGGCGGCGGTGTTCCGTACCCGTATCGAACTGCGCCAAATTGGTGTGCGCGACGAAGCTAAACTTTTGGGTGGTATTGGCGGTTGCGGTCGTCCCTTGTGCTGCGCAACTTTCTTGGGCGATTTTGAACCTGTTTCCATCCGTATGGCGAAAGACCAAAATCTTAGCCTTAACCCCACCAAAATTTCCGGTATTTGCGGTCGCTTGATGTGCTGCCTGAAATACGAAAACCATATGTATTGCAAAAATGATTGCAAAGGCTGTGGCAAACGTGACCGTGTGGAAATCCCAAAAATGGGCGCAATGGTTGTTACTCCCTTGGGCGAAGGCAAAGTTATCGGTATTAACCGCGGTCAACGTACTGCTTCCGTACAACTTGCTCCTGATAATGTAATTCAAGTGGAATGGGATGAAGTAGTAGACGCTTCCCAAGCTGATGTATAAAAATGGAAGATAAAATTAGATGTGATTATGTACCCGGTTGCCAATATAAAATTTGGCAGGACGGGGGACAGTTCTGTTTTACAACGGACGCTGTATTTTTGGGAAACTTTCCCCACATAGTAAATAAGGCAAAAGCTTTGGAGCTTGGTTGTGGTACCGGGGCAATCAGTATGCTTGTGGAACATCGTGGTGCAAGTCATGTTACTGCAATCGACTGCAACCCTGCAGTAACCAGCTTGCTTCGTCGTAGCGTGGAAGATAATAATTTGCAGGAAAAGTTCTCCGTCGTTGATGGGGATATCTGCAATATTAAAGACTACGTGAAGCCTGAAAGCATGGACTTAGTTGTGGCCAATCCGCCTTATCGCAACACTGGTAACCAACGCCAAATTGGAACTATTGCTTGTCACGAAGTTACTGCAACGCTGGAAGATTTCTTTAAAGCTGCAGCTTATGCAGTACGCTATAGAGGTCGCTTTGCGCTGGTGCAATTACCGGAACGCTTTGCTGAAAGTATGCAGCTTGCCTTTAAGTACGGTTTGCAACCTAAAAAATTACAATGGGTACATTCCGCAATAGATAAACCTGCTTGGATTTTCCTTATGGAAATGGTCAAAGGGGGAAGCTACGGAATGGACGTGTTGCCTCCGCTGATTATGTATGAGAAGGATGGCAGCTACACTGAACAAGTGAAGAAGTTTTATGAGTAAAAAAGAACGCTCTGCATTTTGCAGGGCGTTTTTGTTGTTATAAAATATCTGAAATTATGATATACTGTGCAATGAAAAGGTTTATATTTTATAAATAATTTATACTTTAGTAAATTTATTATGAAGGTGAGAAATATTTATGGTATATAAAACTAGCAAAATAGAAGCTTTTAGAAAAATTATTACGACCTTAAAAATGAATAATTTGCCAATCATTAAGGGATTGCATATGGTCGTTAAGGATAAGAAAACCAAGAATTTTTCATATAGATTTATGGCTAATACTAATTATATTGTTAAAAAAGATAGTTATATGGATTTTGATGAATATATCTCTTTAGGAATGAGGTTAAATGATTTTTCTTTTTGTGATTTTCTAAACAATAAGCATAATCAATTTAAAAGGTATCCTCAATTTATGGGAAGGCGTTGTATTGACTTACGAAAGTCTTCGGATGATGAAATAATAGATTTCATTAATAATAATGAAAAGTTTGTTGGAAAGATGGGGGCTTCTGGTGGCATTGGATTTAAAGTTTATGATAAAAATATGCCAGATGTATTAGGGAAGATTAGATTGGATGGAATAGAATATTTAGAAGAGTATATAGTTCAACATGATGAATTTTCTCAAATGAATCCTACATCTGTAAACACCATAAGAATTCATACTATTAGAACTACTACTGGATGCATGGTCTATTTTTATCCAAAAGTTAGAATTGGTAAGTTAGGCGCAGTGTTAGATATAAGTTGGGGAAATAATAATGGATCTTATCGTTTGTTACTAGATCATAAGGGTGTAATTCAGAGCGGTTTTATTCAAACAGATATGATTTATCAATGTAATGCTCATTTAGGAACAAAGTATGTATTTGAAAAAGGGAAGATATTGCCTTTTATCAGTGAAGCTGAACAACTATGTATGGCTGTTGCTGAAAAGGTGCCTGAATTTAGATATATAGGTTGGGATGTAGCTATTACACCTAAGGGGCCAATAATTGTTGAAGGGAATGTGCTTTCGGGTGCTTGGGGGAACACATTAGAAGCTATTAGC
>CALCHC010000044.1 GCA_937901335.1 uncultured Phascolarctobacterium sp.
GAGCACCTGACTTTTAATCAGGGTGTCCCGCGTTCGAGTCGCGGGTGGATCACCAAATTGAAAGTAAGCGTTCACTTTATGTGAACGCTTTATTTTTTTGTTTGCGTGTGTTATAATACACTTCGTAGTGCGGGTGTGGCGGAACTGGCAGACGCATCAGACTTAGGATCTGACGCCTTACGGTGTGCAGGTTCGATTCCTGTCACCCGCACCAAAATTAAAAATCAAGCGCCTCTATTGTTCACAGAGATGTAAACGACGGAGGCGCTTTTTGTGTGGCTATTTTAGTAGACAGAGGGTATAATATTTAAAGAAAGTCTTTAAGATAGGGGACTGTTTAATATGGATATTCAAACTTTTATAGAAAAATTGCAGGCGTATCATTCTGACTTGGTATTTAATCCTTGGAGTGAGTTTGACGCAAGCTGCGACATTGGCGAAAAAGCTCCTGTTATTCGTAGCGAAACTTTTAAACGCTACTTGGAACTGCGCCAAAATGCCAAATATCTTTTTATTGCGGAAGGCTTAGGCTATCAAGGCGGTCACTTTAGCGGTATCGCCATTACTTCTGAAAGAATTTTGCTTGGCAATCATCCTGATGTGGATCAAAAAAGTGTGCTTGGTGAATGGGATTACGCAAAAACTCGTACCAGTGACCCTAACAGCCCGCTTTTAAATAATAGTCAAAAACAAAAAGGCTTCAATGAACCGACGGATACTGCTGTGTGGAATGCACTGAACCGTCACGGCTTAGCTGCTTTTGATGTAATCTTGTGGAACATCTTTCCGTTCCATCCTTATAAAGAAGGTAACTTGCTTTCCAACAGAACTCCGACTAATGCGGAACTTGACGAAGGCATCGAATACGCCAAAATGTTGATGGAGCTTGTTCCTGGTATGGAAGTTGTTGCCATCGGACAAAAGGCTACTAATACTCTGAAAAATTATGGAGTGGACTGCAAGCCTGTACCTCACCCGTCCATGGGTGGTGCTAACCGTTTTAAAGCAGCGGTAGCAGAAATTTTTGCAAATGAGAAATAGGTAAAATGATTTTAGGTCAATTAAATCGTAAACAAACTTTAGATATTGCTATGGTAGTAGGTAAAGTCCTACTGATGAGCGGTGCGGAAACTTCTCGCGTAGAAGATACCATTGAGCGGTTTTGTGCTAAAATGGGTTGCTACGAAGTCAATGTTTTCGTAACTCCCACTGTTATCGTGCTTGGTGATGAACAACCTGACGGTTATTCTTGTGTCAGCAGAATTCGTTCCCGCAGTACCAATTTGCGTACTGTTAGCCAAATTAACGACTTCCTTTATAATCTGGACACTTGGGATAAGGATTATCAAGGTACCATGGATTACTTTAATAACAAGCTTAAAGAAACACCGCCTTACAATGATAAACTTATTTGTTTAGCTAGTGGGTTGGCTTCTGCAGGCTTTTCCGGTATGCTCGGAGGCAACGGTCACGATTTTATCGCAGCCTTCGTAACCGGTCTTGTTGCTATGCTGGTATTGAAGTTGCTTGGCGGTTATCGTCCTAGTGCTTTTTGGGAAAATGCTTTGGCTGGTGCAAGTATTGCTGTTGTAGCTATTATGTGTTGCGCTGTAAGTGTGCAATGTACTATGGATAAAATTATCGTTGGTGCAGTAATGCCCTTTGTTCCGGGGGTTGCCTTTACTAACGGCTTGCG
>CALCHC010000045.1 GCA_937901335.1 uncultured Phascolarctobacterium sp.
GTGTTGCGTAAGAAGTAATGGAAAGGTTTGTCAAAAACAAGGTCATCCCTATAATCACTTACTCCGCTAAAGCACTCACAGAACATTTCAGTTACAGCTTTCGCAACAGTACCTTCCTTATCAACTTCAATCTCTGCTTCTTGGATAAACTTATCTGCATAGAGCGATTGAGTAGCAATTTTATCAAAGCCAGGGAAATTCTCGTTAAAGATTGCGTTAAGTCCTAAACACTGCATCACCGGAACCAAATCATATTTACTTTTGATAGAAAACTCCGGAAAAACTACTTTATATTCATCAAAGCACATGTTATCTAAAATATTTTGTAAGGTTTCTTCATTTAACTCATCTTCACAATCTACTAATACGAGTTCATAAGGAATACGTTCACCGTGAAGTTTATACGGTAAAGCTACAGCTTTTGTAGTTTTTGGTCCATCAAGACTCATACGCACTTGATAAAAACGCAAGAAATCGTTTTGCGCACTTAAAAATGCCGGACGAGCAATACTACCATCAATATTATGGAATTTATGTACATGGCTTGTATCTCGTCCCATTTTGTGAAACCATTCCGCTTTAAAGTTAGCGATGTTCTTGAGTAACAAAACAGCCTTGCCATCAGAACTATCTTCGCTGATGGAAGCATTGTAGCGTTCTTCCATAACCTGTCTAAAATTAGAAAGCAGCTCTAATTTTTCTTCGCCTTTATTCAGTTCAAGACTGTTATCACTAGTAAAGGCTGAACAACGCACATCTTGAACAGCAAGCACTGCTTCGCGAAGCTCTTCCAACTTTTTAAAACCAAGCACATAAAGAATTTGCTCCAAAGCTTCTTCACAAGCACCTTCCGCAACCATAGCAAGCACCGCTTCGATACCGTAAGGACAAATCACAGCGTTGTCTTTACCTTCGAGCAAAGGTAACAATTTTACGGGAAAAGTTAAATTTTTATTAGCATTCATCATAAATATTCCTCCTTATCTTTACTTATGATTATAGTTATCGTCTTAGACAAAAAATGACCATCTTCTTAATCCCAAATGCGATTGCAAAAAATCATTGCAGAAATTATTAAAGCTGAACATCCCAAGGGAAACAGTATCGTCCCAAAATGACAAACTACTGGCGAAGTAGCAACACTTTCAAACCAACACCTTGCAGCTTTAAAACTTTCCGCATAGCACACTAGGTTTACAGTCAACAGAAGTAATAACTCCGCATTCTTGGCAGCTTTGCTTTGACAACTGAACAATATTGTCAACACAAGCATTACTGTAGATTTAGGAAGAATACCCCATACGCTAAACTCCAACAAATTATAACCACGTACCATTAATGTACAGCTTTCGTTCCCTCCACAATGAGCACTAAAAATAGGAAGAGCGTTTAACGCAACAAATGCTAAGCTGAGCATCATCATAAAGTTTCTATAACTCAAAAGCACAACCTACACCTTCTTTCTTCTAGCTCTGCGTTCTTCCATATACGCCATAAGCTTTACAACCACCCAAGGGACAGTAGTGTACATAAAACGTTTAACTAATTTCTTCTCAATTTCTGACATAACATTCAACTCCTTATCTTTTACCAGCTATACAAAATTATAGCCACATCATTAGACACAAGGTGTCCATCTTGTGTGAAGAGAAAGGTGTTAAATGGAAAAAGACCCTGACTATGAAATCAAGGCCTTCATTCTATTTCTATTATATACCTTTGCTGATGGCTTTACCTTAGTAACAGGCTTTATATTCCCCCATGTTCCTCTCTTAGCATTATTTATTTCCTTTTGCTTCTTCTTTGAGAGCTTTTCATATTCGATAAATCTTTCCATTTTTAACTCCTAATTATTTAATAAAAGATGTCCCCTTTCAGAAAGAGGACAGAATCCTTAGCTCATTATACTTTCCAGCTTTTCTTGAGCCTTTCTTTCAACATCTTCATCCACATAAGTACTAGCCATCCTCAGAGCTAGAAGCAAAGCGCCCATATCATCTATATGAAATCCGGAACGGCATCAATTGGTAGGACCAAATATGCCAAACTGCCAATTATTGTTGCTCTAATCTTTGTCGGAAGTTCAGGCTTGTCCAATACATACCAAAGCTTGAGTGCATTTAGAATTACCGCCCTACCCGCCTTGCAGGCAATCTTTATGACATCACTCAAAAAACTGGTTTCGTCAAACGTATTAGTCATAGTTCTTAATTCTTGATTGTTCATAAATATAACTCCTTTTAATAATATAATTTAATTGCTTTATGCAATTTGTTGTATTTATATTATGTATCAAAAACGTATATAACTCATTTCAAAAAATCTGCGAACATAAAAAACCACGCACTTGATGTGCGTGGTTTTTTTATGTTCGCATATTTTTTGAAATGCTATGATTTTTAATAAATGGGATAATATACGCAGTTAATATACTGCTACTGCAAAGTAATACTAAAAAGCAAACAAGTATGAAATATGTTGGTTGAAGGGATGTGATTAATTTAATGACAATAATAGAAAATTATATGCTGTCTGCAATAGAAGAGAACAAGCTTCTCGGAATCATTGAATCTAGATACGTACAGGGAAGAATAATTACCTCATTGGCTAGCGTAGTTTGGAGTTTATGGAATAATTTGTTTGGGTAAATATTTAAGGAGG
>CALCHC010000046.1 GCA_937901335.1 uncultured Phascolarctobacterium sp.
TGGTGCTTCGTCAATTGTACCGTATTTATATCCTTCAATTCTTGCTACGACAAATTTGTATACTTTACGCATATAGTCGTTTTGTGATGGTGAAAGAGCAAATTTTGAAAGAGAATCCCTCTCGTCCTGGTCGTCCTTTCATTGTAGAAGAATCTCACTTTGAGGCGAAGAGTGCTCTCTTTTTGCCGGAACTGGCTCAATATAAATTTTTGTTAGAACTCAAAGAAAACGTTGCGTCCATGAAGCTTACCGATGTTAATGGACAACCTATCAACAGCTTGGGTGAAGCCTTGAATAACGCAATGACTTTAATTGAAGGACAGAGTGAACAGCTCCGTGGTGTCCTTCCTAAAACCTACAACAACTTGCCTGACGATTTACTGTTTGACTTGTTGGAGAACTTTAATAACGATGCACTCAACGATATTGGTGGTGATGTGCTTGGTCGCATTTACGAATACTTCCTTGGTAAATTTGCTAAGAGCGTTGCTTCTGACGATGGTGTTTTCTTTACTCCTAAATCTTTGGTTAGAATGATTGTTAACATCATTGAACCGAAAAAAGGCGTGCTTTTAGATCCTGCTTGTGGTAGCGGTGGTATGTTTGTTCAAACTGGTGACTTTGTGAACTCTGAAGGTATGGCTGCCAATACACAAATGACTTTCTTCGGTCAAGAGAAGGCAGATTTTAATGCTAAACTTTGTGCAATGAACATTGCTGTTCATGGTTTAGAGGGTAAAATTAAATCTGGTGACGAAGCTAACACTTTTTATAA
This sequence comes from uncultured Phascolarctobacterium sp., assembly GCA_937901335.1. Lineage (GTDB taxonomy): Bacteria > Bacillota > Negativicutes > Acidaminococcales > Acidaminococcaceae > JAHHUH01. The sequence goes on from CALCHC010000046.1 coordinate 776, forward strand.
CGATGCTCATAATTTAGTGGGTCAGTGCGATTATGTTATGGCTAACCCGCCTTTTAATGTAGACAAGGTAAATTCTGAAACTGCTTCCAATGCAGGACGTTTACCTTTTGGTTTGCCAAGCGTAAATAAAAAGACCAAGATGGTTGGCAATGCTAACTATTTATGGATTCAATACTTTTATGCATATTTGAAAGAAACTGGCAGAGCAGGCTTCGTAATGGCTTCTTCTGCTACAGATAGTCAAAGCAAAGATAAAGATATAAGACAACAACTGGTAGAAACTGGCGATGTTGATGTGATGATAAGCGTAGGAAACAATTTCTTTTATACGCTTTCTTTGCCATGCTCTTTATGGTTCTTTAACAGAGATAAGGCAGAAGCGATTAAAGATAAAGTACTTTTTATTGACGCGCGCAATTATTATACCGTAGTTGACCGTACCTTGAATGAATGGACAGATTGGCAACTTAAAAACTTGAACGCCATTGTATGGCTCTATCGTGGCGAAGTAGATAAATATCAAAACTTGGTTGCAGAATATCGAAAAGCTTTGCGTGAATATGGCGAAGCAAGCCAAAATAAAGAAATGATTGCTGCTTTATGCGATGGTAATGATTTTGCAAAAGCCATTGTAGATTTGCAAGCTTTTGCTGATAAAGTACGCGCAAAAGCAAAAGAAGAAGTGGAGCAAGCTCCTAAGAAAGAGAAAAAATATTTGCGTGCTCAATACGATGAACAAATTGCTTGGATTGAAGAAGTTATCACCGTAGCGAAAGAAGCAGATTGGCTTTACAGTAAATTTGCTGATGGCGAATACCAAGATGTTTTGGGCTTGTGCAAAATTGCAACTAAAGCAGAGATTGCAGAAAAGAACTACAGCCTTACTCCCGGCGCTTATGTTGGCGTAGCTCCTGTTGCTGATGATGGGGTAAACTTTGCAGAACGTATGCAAGAGATTCATGAAGAACTTTTAGCTTTGCAAGCGGAAAGCAGTGCACTGATGGAAACCATTTCCAAGAATTTTAAGGAGATGGGATTATGAAGTGGGAAAAAGTAAAGTTAAGTGATATTTGTGTTTCTAT
>CALCHC010000047.1 GCA_937901335.1 uncultured Phascolarctobacterium sp.
GGCCGTACCGTAGGCGCTGGCGTTGTATCCGAAGTAGCTGAAGCTTAATTTTAAGCGAAAAGTTTCCTATTAAATATTAGTTAAGACCGGTCGTTTGGCCGGTCTTGCTTATTGTTTAAAAAATATAGAAATAATTAGTGTTTCTGTTGACACAAGCAGATAACTGTGATACTCTATATTAGCGACAATTTGTGATTGGTCTATTTTATAGCATAAGCGAGGTGTAACGAGATGCGTACTTTGATTACTTTGGCATGCACTGAATGCAAACAAAGAAACTACCAAACCAATAAAAACAAAAAGAACGATCCCGATCGTATCGAAATCAATAAATACTGCAAATTCTGCAAAAAACACACTCCGCACAAAGAAACCAAATAATTTAAAAGTAGTGTGACTGATTAGGTTGTAGAAGCAAGGATGTGAAGAAATGGCCGTTCCGGAAAATACTGGAGCTGAACAAAGCGGTAACAGTGTTATTCGCTTTCTGAATGAAACAAAAAGCGAATTAAAAAAGGTAACCTGGCCTACCAAACAAGAGCTCATTGCTCATACCGTGGTGGTACTTATTGCAGTAGTATTCAGTTCCGCGCTGATTTGGATTATTGACTTCATTATTAGTGCGTTGTTCCGTTTGATTCTGCAATAATTTGTGGTGAGTATGTAAGGAGGGAAGGGGAAGCGGTTGCTTTCCAATTAACATGGAAGAAAAACGTTGGTATGTAATCCATACTTATTCTGGCTATGAAAATAAAGTAAGCGCAAACCTGGAACGCAAGGTTCATTCCTTGGGTATGGAAAACGAAATTTTCCGTATTGTTATACCTATGGAAAATGAGGTTGAAATTAAGGACGGCAAAAAACGTAGCGTTCAACGCAAAGTTTTCCCGGGCTATGTTCTGGTGGAAATGATTGTAAATGACCGCAGTTGGTATGCTGTTCGTAATACTCCCGGTGTTACCGGCTTTGTTGGTTCCGGAAGTAAACCGATTCCTTTGACTGACGATGAAGTGCGTCAAATTATGCGCTCCATGGGTGTCGAAGAGAGTCGTCCTAAAATTGATTTTCAATTGCATCAACTGGTTCGTCTCAAAACCGGTCCCTTTGCTGATTGCCTCGGCAAAGTTTCCGAAATTAACGAAGAACGTGGCAAATTGAAAGTTCTCGTTGATATGTTTGGTCGCGAAACTCCTGTTGAAATTGATTTTACACAAGTTGAGGAAGCTGAATAAGAAGGAGGTGTAACTGATGCCGAAAAAAGTCGTAAAAATGGTAAAATTGCAAGTACCGGCTGGTAAAGCTACTCCGGCTCCTCCGGTAGGTCCTGCACTCGGTCAAGCTGGTGTTAACATCATGGGCTTCGTTAAAGAATTTAACGAAAGAACCGCTCAACAAGCAGGTTTGATTATCCCTGTAGAAATCACCGTATTTGAAGACCGTTCCTTTACTTTCGTCTGCAAAACCCCGCCTGCTGCTGTTCTCTTGAAAAAAGCTGCTGGTTTGGAAAAAGCATCTGGCGTTCCTAACAGAAACAAAGTTGCTAAACTCGGTCGTGACAAAGTTCGCGAAATCGCAGAAACCAAAATGACTGACCTGAACGCTGCAAGTGTAGAAGCTGCTATGAGAATGGTAGAAGGTACTGCACGTAGCATGGGTATCGTAATCGAAGACTAATTTTTAATTAGCATTTAAATTTGTGGGAGGTCAAAAACCGTTTGTACCACTAGGAGGAAATTACAATAATGGGTAAAAAATACGTAGAAGCTTTGAAACTTATCGAAGCTGACAAATTCTATGCTCCGAAAGAAGCAGTAGAACTGGTTAAAAAAACCGCAACCGCTAAATTTGATAGCACTGTAGAAGTTGCTTTCCGTTTGGGTGTTAACCCCAAATATCCTGACCAACAAGTTCGTGGCGCTATGGTACTGCCTCATGGCACTGGTAAAACCAAAACCGTTATGGTTTTCGCTAAAGGCCCCAAAGTTGCTGAAGCTGAAGCTGCAGGCGCAGATTTCGTTGGCGGTGAAGAATACGTAGCTAAAATTCAAGGTGGCTGGATGGACTTCGACGTTTGCATCGCTACTCCCGACATGATGGGTTTAGTTGGTCGTCTTGGTAAAATCCTCGGTCCCCGCGGCTTGATGCCGAACCCGAAAGTAGGCACCGTTACTATGGACGTAACCCGTGCTGTTACCGAATCCAAAGCTGGTAAAATCGAGTATCGTACCGATAAAGCTGGCAACGTACAAGCTCCGATTGGTAAAGTTTCCTTTACTGACGAGCAACTTTTGGAAAACTACATTGCTTTGGCTGAAACCTTGGTTAAAGTTAAACCGTCCGGTGCTAAAGGCCAATACATGAAAACCATCACCATGTCCACTACCATGGGCCCTGGCGTACCGGTTGACGTATTGAAAGCTACCAGCGACAAATAATTCTAGCAATTCGTAGTTTCTAAATTTTACTAAATCAGAAGATTATCGGGCCATAGACAGCAGGTGCCCCCAAAGCGTAAGTATAGTTGTAGTACGCCTGCCGAGGCTGGAGCGTGAAGATATAGACCTTCCGACCTCCGGCTACGGCCGAGAGGTCTTTTTGATTTAATAAATAACATCAAAAAAGGAGGTGCAATCCAATGGCAGTTATTAGACCTGAAAAAGTTGCTAAAATTGCAGAACTGAAAGAGCTCATCTCTACTTCTAAATGCACTGTTTTAGTTGACTTCCGTGGTTTGACTGTTGCTCAGGATACCGAACTCCGCCGTAAAATGCGTGAAGCTGGCGTACACTACAGTGTAGTTAAAAACACCCTTCTCCGCATCGCAGCTCAAGAAGCTGGTATTGAAGGTTTGGAACCGGTTCTGGAACAAAACACCGCTATCGCTGTTTCTCCGGAAGATCCTGTTGCAGTTGCAAAAGTTGTTTGCGAATTCGCAAAAACCAATGACAAACTGAAAGTTAAAGTTGGCATCCTCGATGGCAAAGTAATCAGCGCTGAAGAAGTTAAAGCTGTTGCTTCCTTGCCGCCGAAAGAAGTCCTCATTGCAAAAGTTCTTGGCAGCATGCAAGCTCCCATCAGCGGTTTTGTCAATGTACTTCAAGGTACCATCCGCAACGTTGTATATGCGCTCGACGCAGTACGCAAAGCAAAAGAATCCGCATAATTTGTGGAACGCTGCATAAGGCAGCCTAATTTTATAAAAACAAAATTTTAAAATAATAACTTACTTTATGGAGGTATATATCATGAATAAAGAACAAATCATCGAAGCTATTGAATCTATGACCGTACTCGAACTCTCTGAACTCGTAAAAGCATTGGAAGAAAAATTCGGCGTATCCGCTGCTGCTCCGGTAGCTGTTGCTGCTGCTGCTCCGGCTGAAGCTGCTGCTGCTGCTGAACAAACCGAATTCGACGTAATCCTCGCTAACGCTGGCGCTTCCAAAATCAACGTTATCAAAGTTGTTCGCGAAGTAACCGGTTTGGGCTTGAAAGAAGCTAAAGAACTCGTTGACGGCGCTCCGAAAGCTTTGAAAGAAAAAGTTTCCAAAGCTGACGCTGAATCCTTGAAAGAAAAACTCGAAGCTGCTGGCGCAACCATCGAAATTAAATAATTTCGCGCTACGATAGTAGCACGCTAGCTCGAAGAGAAATCTGACAGCTGACCCCGATGCACATAGTGTGTCGGGGTTTTTTATTTGTGTAAAATTTTATGTTTTGATACCTTTTTGATACCGTTTTAAAATTTTTGTTTTTAAAACTTTTTGTTGACACGCATAGAACATTATGCTATTATATATTACTACATCAACAAAATTTATTTTAAAAGGTGTTTATGACAACAAATACGTTGGGTCAGTGGTTGAACGGCGTATCTTGCTTATAATGAAGGTGAAGCACACTCATCGAAGACAATAGACAAGGTCCTTGTGGTAAGAACCTTGTTTTTTTTGCCTGCGATTTGCTGTGCTGGTTTTTGCGTGCCTGTGTAGAAAAATGAAGGGGTGAGTAATTACATGTTTAAACCGGTTCCCGTAGGTGATAGGATTCGGTACAGCTATGCTCGTATCAATGAAGTTTGGCCCATGCCTCATTTGATTGATATTCAAAAAAGCTCTTATGACTGGTTCATTAAAGAAGGTTTGCGTGAAATTTTCCACGACATTTCTCCTATTAAAGACTTTACCGGTAACCTTGAGCTTTCTTTTGAAAACTTCGAGCTTGGCAAACCTAAATATGATGTTGAGGAATGCAAGGAAAGAGATGAATCTTACTCTGCTCCTATGAATGTTAAAGTACGCTTGGTGTACAAAGATACTGGCGAAATCAAAGAATCTTCCGTATTTATGGGCGATTTCCCCTTGATGACTGAAACCGGTACTTTCGTAATCAATGGTGCTGAACGTGTTATCGTAAGCCAATTGGTTCGTTCTCCTGGCGTTTACTACGCTGTAAATATGGATCCTAGCGGCAAAAAAATCTATGGAACTACCGTTATTCCTAACCGTGGTGCGTGGATTGAGTATGAAACCGACATCAACGATGTTATTTATGCTCGTGTAGATAGAACTAGAAAATTGCCTGCAACCGTATTGCTGCGTGCTTTGGGCTTGTCTTCTAATGAAGAAATCATTAGCTTGTTTGGTGAACATCCCTTTGTATTGGCTACTTTGGAAAAAGATACCACCAACAATCGTGATGAAGCTCTTATCGAAATTTACAAAAAGCTGCGTCCCGGCGAACCTCCTACTTTGGAAAACGCTACCCAGCTGATTGAATCTACTTTCTTCGACAACAAACGCTATGATTTGGCTGGTGTTGGTCGTTACAAATTAAATATTAAATTGGGTTGGCGCAACCGCCTCCAAGGCAACGTTATTGCTGAACCTTTGGTAGATATGGAAACTGGCGAAATTATTTTGCCGGCTGGTACCAAAATGACCGAAGAAAACTTGGACAAAGTTGAAGCAAGTGGCGTATATGCTGAACAAGGCCTGCGCAAAATCAAAATTAAATTTAAAGACCAAGACATGGATATGCTCTTCACTACCGGTATTGATGAAAAAATTCGTACCGTTACCGTTGAAGACGTATTGGCTTCCTTCAACTATTTGTTGAACTTGATGGACGGTCATGGCACTGGCGACGACATCGACCACTTGGGTAACCGTCGTGTTCGTTGCGTAGGCGAATTGTTGCAAAACCAATTCCGCATTGGTCTTGCTCGTATGGAAAGAGTAGTTAAGGAACGTATGACCATTCAAGATACTGAGGTTATTACTCCGCAAGCTCTCATCAACATTCGTCCTGTTGTTGCTGCTATTAAAGAATTCTTTGGTAGCTCCCAATTGTCCCAATTTATGGACCAAAACAACCCGTTGGCAGAACTGACTCACAAACGTCGTCTGTCCGCATTGGGCCCTGGTGGTTTGAGCCGTGAACGCGCAGGCTATGAAGTTCGCGACGTACACAACTCTCACTATGGTCGTATGTGTCCTATCGAAACTCCTGAAGGTCCGAACATCGGCTTGATTGGTTCTTTGTCTACTTTCGCAGTAATTAACAAATATGGCTTTATGGAAACTCCGTATCGCCGTGTTGACAAAGAAAACAACCGTGTAACTGAAGACGTTCGTTACATGACTGCTGATGTTGAAGATAGATTTATTATTGCGCAAGCGAACGAACCGTTGAATGATGAAGGCTACTTCTTGGGCGATCGTGTTACTGCACGTGCGAAAGATGACGTACTTTCCATCGCTCCTAACCAAGTAGACTACATGGACGTTTCTCCGAAACAAGTAGTTTCCATCGCTACCGCACTTATTCCGTTCCTTGAAAACGATGACGCGAACCGTGCACTCATGGGTGCGAACATGCAACGTCAAGCAGTTCCTCTGCTTTGCACTCAAGCTCCTGTTATCGGTACCGGTATGGAATACAAAGTAGCAGTTGACTCCGGCGTTTGCGTACTTGCAAAACGTGCTGGTGTTGTTGAACGCGTAGTAGGCAACGAAATCCGTGTTCGTGCAGAAAACGGTGAAGTTGATACCTATCCGCTGCTCAAGTTCAAACGCTCCAACCAAGGTACTTGCGTAAACCAACGTCCTATCGTTAACAAAGGCGATAAAGTTGTAGAAAAACAAGTATTGGCTGATGGTCCTGCAACTGACCATGGCGAATTGGCTCTCGGTCATAACGTAATCGTTGCTTATATGCCTTGGGAAGGCTATAACTACGAAGACGCTATTCTCTTAAATGAAGATTTGATCAAAGCTGACGTATTTACTTCTATTCATATTGAAGAATACGACTGCGATGCTCGCGATACTAAACTGGGTAAAGAAGAAATCACCCGCGAAATCCCCAACGTTTCTGAAGAAGCTCTCAAAGATTTGGACGAACGTGGTATTATTCGCATCGGTGCAGAAGTACGCCCTGGCGATATTCTGGTTGGTAAAGTTACTCCGAAAGGTGAAACTGAACTTACCGCTGAAGAACGTTTGCTGCGTGCAATCTTCGGTGAAAAAGCTCGTGAAGTTCGTGACAGCTCCTTGCGTGTTCCTCACGGTGAAGCTGGTAAAATCGTTAGCGTTAAAGTGTTCAGCCGCGAAAACGGCGACGAATTGCCGCCTGGCGTAAACGAACAAGTACGTGTTCATATCGCTCAAAAACGTAAGATTTCTGAAGGCGATAAAATGGCAGGTCGTCACGGTAACAAAGGTGTCGTTTCCCGCATCATGGCACGCGAAGATATGCCCTTCCTGCCCAGCGGTGAACCTGTACATATCGTATTGAATCCTTTGGGCGTACCTTCTCGTATGAACATCGGTCAAATTTTGGAAAACCATCTGGGTTGGGCAGCTCGTACCCTCGGTATGCAAATTGCTAACGACGCAGAAGGCTTAGTTGAAAAATTGGCTAAATATGGCTATGACGTTGAAAAAAACGGCATGCCTGAAACTGTTGAAATTGATAGATTTGGTGACCAAAGCGTTCGTGCAGTTCAAATTTCCGTACCGGTATTTGACGGCGCACACGAATCCGATATCCGCGAACTTCTTTCCGAAGCAGGTTTTGACGAAAGATTTATCCATGCCGTATGCAGCCATGCTTACGGAATGACTTCCGACGTTGAACCGGAACACCAGATGGAAAAGGTTCTTTTT
>CALCHC010000048.1 GCA_937901335.1 uncultured Phascolarctobacterium sp.
CTCTATACCACCATTCGTTCCTATGCTAAAATGGAAAAAGCAACTGTTTGGACTGATGGCTTCGAAGGCTTCCGTGTAGGTGCTAACTATGCTATCGCTAAAAACATCGTAGCTCAAGTTGAATACTATGATCTTGAAGGTCGTGAAGAATCCAATAAAACTGAAGAAACCCTCTGGACTCAAGTTACCTTCACTTTCTAATTCAAGGATTAGATTGTTTGATAACTTAATTTAATGATTAACACCGTGTTGTGTAATGCAACACGGTGTTTTTGTTTGTGTTATAGCATTGCTTTTTGAATATACTTCTTGTAAAATTTAAGTGTAGATAATGACTTTTTGGTCAATAGAGGAGTATGCATTTTGAAAAATAATTACTTTATTTTAGGTTGGATATATTTTGGCTTGATGTTCATTTTGGAAGCGGTGCTTCCTGAATGGATGGGGAATGAGAATGGCGTAATAGAAAATCTTCAGATACTATGGTTCTTTGCTGGTATGTGGTACTGCTATAAAATGGCAAGCACCCCTATGTATGACTGGGGCGGGAAGCAAAGTTCCTTGTGGTACGCTGGTTCTATCTTTTTTTTGCTTCTTGCTGGGCGTGAAGTAAGTTGGGGCAGGGCATTGCTTCATCATGTTGATGGTAGTATGTATCGTTATAGTGATATGGGATTGTATGGACAACTGGTTCATCCTATGGTTGGAGTGCTCTTGGTTTTAGTACTTTTCCTGCTGTGGCGCGGTAAGATAGTGGCATTCCTGAAGACTATTAAATTTCCTGTTATAGATTTTATTTTACTAGCGTTGTTTATCCTTATGGGATGGATTGGAGAAAAGGCTAACGTAGCGTTTTTTCACGGAGCTTTAGCTGAAGAGTTGGCAGAGTTTGGTGCATATATGATGATGTTCTTGATTGTGAAACGTGTTGGAGATGAATTGAAAAGTAGATATAAATAGAAAAAAGCTTACTGTATTAGCAGTAAGCTTTTTTCTTTTCTGCCATAGCTTTGTGAGTTGGTTATGTTAGTCCTATGGCGTAATTGCTAAACTTTTCGCAAACATTGCTTATAGAAAATTATAGAAGTACAATGCAGGTGTGATACGAAATCAGAAAGATGTATCACGATTGACAGACCTGTTTGTCAAGGCAAGTAAGCGTTGTTGAAGGAAACGAGGAAACTTTAAAACGAGCGCTTATATCTTCCAAAAGGCACTGCCAATGGTTAGGGCAAATGAGGAGGAACAATTATGAAAAAATCTATGGTATTAGCAATGGCAATGGCTCTTGGTGTAACTGCATCTGCTTATGCAGCAAATCCTTTTAGTGATGTACCTGCCGGTCATTGGGCGTATGACAGTGTAGCCAAATTGGCTGCGTCCGGTGTAATTGATGGTTACGGTGATGGCGCTTTTGATGGCGATAAATTGATGACTCGTTATGAAATGGCGCAAATTGTAGCAAAAGCTATGGCTAAAGGTGCTGATGTTGATAAATTAGCAGCAGAATTTGCAGATGAACTTGATACCCTGGGTGTACGTGTTGCTAAACTGGAAAAGAATAGTGATGCAGTAAAAATTACCGGTCAAATTCGTTATAGCTATGCAGATTACGATGGTGATATTGGTGGCTACCATAACCAACTGCGTTCTCGTTTATGGATTGCGGGCAGTGTAAATGATGATTGGACTTATACTGGTATGTTGCAAAATACACAAGATTTTAGCAATGAAAAAGGTGACGAAGATACTAAATTCCAACGTGCCTATGTTGATGGTAGAATTGGCGGTATGACTATGCGTGGTGGTCGCTTGCCTTTGTACTTGGTTGATGGCAACTTGTATGATACCCGTGCTGATGGCTTGATTATGAGTTACGGTGATAAAGTAAAGATTAGTGGCTTCTATGTAAAACCTACAGACCAAGACCGTGCGTTTGCAAGATTTACTAATGAAGATACCATTACTGCAGAATATGACAAAGCTTATGGTGTAAAAGTAGAAACTGATATGGGACACGTTAAAGCAAATGCTGGTTACATTGTTTTTAAAGATGGTGACGCTTTCTATAATCAAGGATTTGATGGCACTGGATTTGATAGAACCACAGATATGAACATCAAAGATGATAAAATTTGGCACGCTGGTTTAAAAACAGAGATTGGCAAAGACATTAATGCTACTTTAGACTATATGCACTCTAATTTTGGAGGCTTTACCGGTGAAAATGGCAAACACTACGATATGGATAAAGACGGTTGGATTGCAGGTGTAAGTTACAAAGGTGCCAAAGCTTCTGATCCTGGTAGCTACGGTTTGTATGCCAAGTATTATGACCAAGGTAGGGGTACTGTATTTGCTCATACTATGAATGGTTACTATGGTACTACAGGTTTTGATGGTTATATGGTCGGTATGAACTACACTTTTGCTAAAAACATGGTTGGCGCTGTAGAATGGTACGATTTGGATAGCAAAGCAGTAGGTTCTGACATTGGTAAAAAAGATATGAAAACCTTGTGGAGCCAAATGATGATTACTTTCTAAAATAAAAGATAATGTTCATCTAGGACAAATCATTAGGGCAGCAGATGCTGCCCTTTTTATATTTTGAGTGTTTCATGTGAAACATTTTGTTTAGATTTATTTATTTTAGAAATTGTATACATTGTAATAATGAGAACTTATGTCTTGCATTTGTGAACAAGCTGTGATAAACTTACCGTATGGAAATTTGTGCTTGCTAACTGAAAGTAGAATGTTAGTAAAATGCGAAAGCTAATGTAACTGTGTAGAGGAAACAAGGCAACTCTTACTAAGGTTGTTTAGTGGTGCATTTGAGCGCAAACTACTTAGGAAATTCAAGGCAAATTACTAAATTTATTTCCTGAGGAGGAAAACACAATGAAAAAATCCTTAGTTCTTGCAATGGCAATGGCATTGGGCGTAACCGCTTCTGCTTATGCTGCTAACCCGTTCTCCGACGTTCCCGCTGGCCACTGGGCATATGACTCCGTAGCTAAATTGGCTGCTGCTGGCGTAGTTGATGGTTACACCGACGGCGCTTTCGCTGGCGACAAACTCATCACCCGTTATGAAATGGCTC
>CALCHC010000049.1 GCA_937901335.1 uncultured Phascolarctobacterium sp.
TGGCAAAAACTTGGAAAGCTTGCGGTGAAAAGATTGTCTTTACCAATGGTTGCTTTGATATTCTCCACGTAGGTCACGTTACTTACTTGGAAAAAGCAAAGAACTTGGGTAAGCATTTGATTGTAGGTTTGAACACTGATGCTTCTGTACGTAGATTAAAAGGCGAAACTCGTCCTTTGGTTCACGAGCTTGACAGAGCACGTGTTCTCGCAGCACTTAATTGCGTAGATGCAGTAGTGCTGTTTGATCAAGATACTCCTACTGAACTTATTGAAAAAATTCGTCCTGATATTCTCGTAAAAGGTGGCGACTATAAACCTGATGAAGTTGCTGGTCGTGAATATGCAGGCGAAGTTAGAATTATAGAATTTGAAGATGGATATTCCACAACTGGCGTAGTTGAGAAGATTGCGCAAATGGTTAAGGAGGGGAAAATATGATTATTGTAACCGGTGGTGCCGGCTTTATCGGCAGTAACATCGTTAAAGGTTTAAATGAACGTGGTCACGATGACATTTTGGTAGTAGATAACCTGACCAATATGGTTAAGTTCAAAAACATCCAAGGCTTGAAAGTTAAAGACTATATGGATAAATACGCTTTCAGTGAAGCTTTGGCTGCTGGCAAATTTAATCACGAAAAAATTGACGTTATTTTCCACGAAGGTGCTTGCTCCGACACTATGGAATACAACGGCAAATATATGATGGAAAACAACTTTGAATATACCAAAAACGTTCTCCACTTCTGCTTGGACAGAAAAATTCAATTGATGTACGCATCTTCTGCTTCTACTTATGGCGGTGGCTTGCACGGCTTCCGTGAAGAACCTGCTTGTGAAGAAGCATTAAACGTATATGCATTCTCTAAATTGTTCTTTGATAACTACTTGCGTCGTTTGCTTCCCCAAGCACAAAGCCAAGTTGTAGGCCTGCGTTATTTTAATGTATATGGTCCCCAAGAAAATCATAAAGGCAAAATGGCTTCTATGATTTACCAAATGTACAACCAATGGAAAGCTGAAGGCAAAGTAAGACTCTTTGGTGAATACGATGGCTACGGTCCTGGCGAACATACTCGCGACTTTATCTATGTTAAAGACGTTGTAAAAGTTAACTTCTATTTCTGGGAACATCCGGAAATTAGCGGTATCTTTAACTGCGGTACTGGTCATGCTCATCAATTTAACACTTTGGCTAAAGGCGTACTGAAACACTTTGGTAGTGGCGAATTGGAATATGTTCCTTTCCCGGAAGTGCTGAAAGGTAAATATCAAAGCTTTACCCAAGCTGATACTACTAATTTGTTGGCAGCTGGTTATGATGGTGGCTTCACTCCTATTGAAGATGCTATTGCTGAATACTGCGCGCTCTTAGACAAAACCGGTGGTTACTACGTTTATGAAAGATAAGGCAGTATTTTTTGACCGCGACGGCGTACTTAACGTTGACGTGGACTACTTGTATAGAATTGAAGATTTGCAGTGGGTAGATGGTGCTCGCGAAGCTTTGGCGTACTTATGCGAATTAGGTTACAAAATCTTTGTAGTTACTAACCAAAGCGGCGTTGCTCGTGGTTACTATACTGTTGAAGATATGAATAAACTCCACGCACACATGGCTTTTGAATTGGAAAAAGCAGGTGCGAAGGTAGAAAAGTTCTATTATTGTCCCCATCATAAAGAAGGTAAGGTTGCGGAATATGCCATTGATTGCGATTGTCGCAAACCGAAACCGGGTATGATACTGCAGGCTTTTGCAGAAAATGACTTGGACAAAGAAGCCTGCTTCCTTATTGGCGATAGCAAACGTGATGTGGAAGCTGCAGAAGCTGCAGGAATTAAAGGCTATCTTTTTAAAGAAGGTAGTTTGTTAGAATTTGTAAAAAAGATAATTGAAGGTTGATTACATGGACTACAAAAATATTTTACTTATCAAAATGAGCTCATTGGGAGATGTTCTTCATACTCTTCCTTTTGCAGGTGAATTGCGCAAGTTGTACCCTAATGCAAAAATCTCTTGGTTAGTACATCCGCAGTTTGCAGGATTTGTTCCTGACCCGCCTGTAATCGACGAAGTGTTGTATTTTGATAAAGTTAAATTCAACAAAATGGGCTTTGGCGATAAAATAAAATATTATAAAGAAATGCGTGATATGCTTCATAGCAAGCATTTTGATTTGGTAATCGATATGCAAGGCTTGTTCAAAAGTGCAATGATGGCTGCTATCAGTGGTTGCAGTAATCGTATTGGTTATTGCGAAATGCGTGAAGGCAGTGGCTTTGTGAGCAAGGCGATTTGTGGCAGTCATAGCAAGGACCATGTAATCGAACGTTATTTAGATGTTGCTCGTCATCTTGGCGCAAAGATTGACGAAGTAGAATTCCCGATGCCTGACTTGACAAAAGAAAGTAAGGTTGTGGAAGAAAAACTGGCGACAAAGGGCGTGCAGGGCGATTATGTAGTCTTCGTACCTGGTGCACGTTGGAAGACTAAGGAATGGCCTGTTGAACATTATGCAGAACTAGCGAAGAAAATTGCTGCTGATAGGATGTATATTGTTTTAGCAGGTGGTCCTGATGATGCACCTAAAGGTGCGAAAATTAAAGAGTTGAGTGGTTTGGAACAAGTTGTTGATATGACTGGCCAAACTACTTTGCGCGAACTTGCTGCTCTGATTAAAGGGTGCAAAGTTTATATTAGTGCAGATACCGGACCGTTACACTTTGCTGCGGCTTTGAAGAAGCCTTTAGTAGCAATGTATGGACCTACTAAAGCAGATAGAACCGGTCCTTATGGTAGTAAAAATTCTACTGTAATGATTACGCCTGCTAAATGTGCGGGTTGCTTAAAAAAAGCATGCAACGACTGGCATTGTATGCATGACATTACTCCGGAAATGGTTTATGAAGTATACAAATCTAAGCTTGGAGAAAAATAATGATAGATCTTAACGGTAAAAAGATACTGGTAACGTTTTTAATGCACTTGGGAGATTTGGTACTCACAACACCTTTCATCCACGCGTTGCGTAAGGCTGCTCCAGATTCTCACATCACCTATTTGGTTGATGAAAAGTTAAAAGATGTTGTAATTCATAATCCTAATTTAGACGAGGTTATAACCATTGATAAATTAGGTAAAGACAATAGTATATTGTCTTTGGTGGCTTGTGCAAAAAAGTTAAGTACGATGGAGTTTGATGTGGTAATTAATCTGCATCCAAATGAACGTTGTTCTTTTATTTGTGCTTTGACGAAAACTAAATGGCGAGTTGGTACAGCGCATACTGCGTTTAGACCTTTCTGGGATATTTATATTCAGTTAGATAGAACTATCCATGCTGCGGATATGTATTTGGATGTTTTGCACGAATTAGGTGTAAAAGAGTTACAGCATAATGGGTTAGAGCTTTATGTGAGTGATGAAAGTAAAGCCTATGCGGAACAGTTTTGGCGCGATAACGGCGTGTTTACCACTGATAAATTAGTTGGCTTTAATGTTGGCAGCTCTGTTGAAACTAATAGATGGCTTCCTGAGAGATTTGCACAAGTTGCAGATGCTTTCGTTGAAAAAGGTTATAAACCAGTATTTTTTGGTGGAACAATGGATGATGAACTTGTTAGCGAAGCTGTTGCTAATATGAAATGTACACCAATTGTGGCTACTGGTTCTTTTACGATAGATATTTTAGCTTCTGCTCTAAAGCGCTGTGAGCTATTTATTACTAACCATTGTGGTCCTATGTATGTTGCGGTGAGCCAAAATGTACCAGTAGTTGCGTTGTATGGTTCTAGTTCATCTAAAATTTATGGCCCTTATACTGATAATGCAGTCGTAGTTACTGCAAACCCTCCTTGCATGGGATGTGCTGGTAAAATGAAGCATAAATGCGACAATATGCAATGTATGAAGAATTTGACTGTTGAGCAAGTTGTGGAGGCAGCAGAGAAGATGCTGTTAAGAGGGAAATAAAATGATTAACAGGATAGAATTACAAAATTTTCGTGGTTTTAAAAAATTTAAAACAGATATTACTCCAATAACTATTTTTGGTGGCAGAAATAATGCTGGCAAAACTAGTATCTTAGAAGCTTTGTTGTTTTTGTATTCTCATAGTGATCCGAACTGCTTCTTTCAAATGAACTTTTTTAGACATATGAATGACCAAGCTCTCTATACACCTGAAAGATTATGGGAGCCGTTATTCTCTGGTTTTAATACTAATAATGCTCTCTCTATTTCTGTGGGAGATAGTGTTTTTGGGAATAAAGTTTTGAGAATATACAAAGGAAGTGCTCAAGCTAATAATTTAGGTATAAATGAAGTAAGAAATGGGTTTATACATACTGGAAATATAATACAAAACTATAAATTAAATTTTTCTTATAAGTCTAGATATATTGATGAAGCAGGACATTATAATATAGTGAACAACACTTCTATTCCGTTGTTACCTAATACAAGTCCCATAAGTATTGATTATTCCCATAAGAAGATTGCACAAAATGCACCATTGACTACGGTTTTTTTCTTTAAATCTGAAACTTCAATTAATCACAATAGCTTGGCTCAGTGGTTTGGGCAATTAGTTTTAAATGATAAGAAAGAAAAAGTCTTAAAATCATTTAAACTTTTTGATAATAAAATTATAGATATTCAAACTATCGTAAAAGGTGCGTCAGGGTATTTGTACGCTATTTATGATGATGGAAGGAAAATGCCAGTATCGTATATGGGCGATGGGATGAATCGTATGTTGAACATTTTGTTGAGCATATTAGCAAATCCCAGAAGTATTGTACTTATTGATGAAATAGAAAATGGTTTCCACTATAGCATGTACCAAAAAATCGATTTTTCCCCATTTTTCAGCTAATTCTTTGAAACAAGCCTCAACACTTTCACTATCAGAAACA
>CALCHC010000050.1 GCA_937901335.1 uncultured Phascolarctobacterium sp.
TTGACCGTACCTGAATCAGTAGCCGAAATTTGCTGTGATAGGCTTATAGAGTGTTTCCGCCTTTGCAGTGAGCAAATTGACGGTGTGGAGTTTTTATCCATTCCCGAATTTCATAACGCTGAAGAGCATATTGCCGCAAGACTTTGTTCGGTTAAGCGGTTTATAAATGCTTCGGTAACGGTGGACAAGCTTGAAATAGAGAACGTTGAAAACCGTTTAGGTATTCAGTTTGAGGATTTACAGCGCCGTGCAATTTTTGAAGCCTTTGAAAGTGGTATTTTGGTTTTGACGGGCGGTCCCGGTACGGGTAAGTCACTGATTCAAAGGGCGATTCTCGATATTTACAAAAAGAAGTATCCGGGAAAAACTATTTGTCTGTGCGCTCCCACAGGAAAAGCCGCACGAAGAATGTGTCAGGCAACAGGACGCGAGGCTTCTACCGTGCATAAGGCACTCAACCTCTATGCTTCGGAAGATGGTTCCTACGGTAGCGCAGGTCAGTTGGAAGCCGACCTGATTCTTGTGGATGAGGTCAGTATGCTTGACGTTTATCTGGCATTGCATCTCTTTAAGGCAGTCAAGGAGGGCGCACAGCTCATTCTTATAGGAGATTCGGATCAGCTTCCTTCTGTTGGCGCTGGTTCTGTACTGAAAGATATTATTCGTAGTAAGAAGATGCCTGTTGTCCGTTTGGAAAGCGTCTTCCGTCAGGCAGAGGTTAGCCCCATCGTTCGTAATGCTCACAGTATTAACAGGGGACGCATGCCGGAATTTACCGATAACAACGAATTTAAGTTGGAAGAATTTGCCAACGAGGTTGCGGCGGCAGAACATGTTGCCCGCACTTATGCAGAGATGGCTGCGGCTAGCGATTGGCGTAGCGTGCAAGTGCTTTCGCCCATGCATAAGAACCCTTGTGGCGTACAGAACTTGAATAAAATTTTGCAACAATATATCAACCCACCCAGTAGCAATAAAGCGGAAGTAAATATTCCCGGTAATGTGCTGCGCTTGGGGGATAAGGTTATGCAAATTAAAAATAACTACGAAAAAGAAGTTTTCAATGGTGATATTGGCAGAGTCGTTCGCGTGGAAGGCAAGGCAGTAACCGTTGCTTATCCTGAACGACCTGAAGGAGATTATGTTTCTTACGTGCAAAGTGAGTTGGAAGAATTGCAGCTTGCTTATGCCATGAGTGTCCATAAATCCCAAGGCAGCGAATATCCCAATGTTATTTTGGTGATGGTTCCCAGTCACTACATTATGTTACAGCGTAATTTGCTGTACACAGCAGTAACCCGCGCTAAAAAGCAAGTACTTTTGGTAGGTACTAAGGCGGCAGTGCGGACAGCAGTTGAAAATGACAAAACTCGCCGTCGTTATTCTTTACTGGCGGAGCGTTTGCAGGAAAGTAGTGATATCTTTTGAGCCTTTGCGAAAGAGTTAAGGCAGTATTTAATGAAGTGAATTATCAGTGCAGATTGCTTGGGGAATTGGTTTATCCTCGTCGATGCGCTGTGTGTAAAAATGAAATAGATACAGGTTATTTTTGCGAAGCTTGTCGTAAAAATTTTGCTCTTGGCAAAATGCTAAAGCAGGTTGATAATATAGACGAAGTTTTCTTGTGCTATAAGTATCACCAAGAATTGCAGGAAGCATTGCAAAATGTGAAGTTCGCAGGGCAAAAGGATTTGCTACCTTTATTGAAGGAAGAAGCGCAGCTTGCTTTGGTAGATGCTTCCGGTTTGGAAATGGTCTTGCTAAAGTACGATGTAGTTTGTTGCGTGCCTACTTCTCCTGAGAGAAAAGCAGAGCGTGGCTTTGATGTGCCTTGCGAAATCTTTGCTTTCCTAGATTTCAAAAAATGGCAACCAAATTTGCTTAAGCGTGTGCGAAATACTGCACCACTTTTCGATTTGGAACCGAGCCTTAGAAAACAGGAAGTAGCTGGCTGTTTTGCAGTGGAGCAATCCGTTTTGGGAAAGAGCGTTCTAATTTGCGACGACATCTTCACCACAGGCAGTACTATGTGCGAAGCGGCAGAAGCTTTGCGAAAAGCAGGAGCTAAGTCCGTTGGGGCAATAGCCTTTACTGCCAGCAAAGATAACTGGTAAGGAAAAAGATTTTTAAATTTTAGATAGAAGCTGGAATAAAAATGAAAGATTTTAGTTTTCAAAAAGTAAAAATGTGGATTAAGCAGGAATTGGTTTTAACCATCGCCCTGCTTTTAGGTTGCGTATCATCTTTTTTTAATACTCCGAAGATGCATTACATCGATTGGGATGTGTTGGCAGTACTTTGGGCATTGATGGTAGTGGTTGCAGGTTTAAAGACTGTTAAGTTTCTTGACTGGACTGCGGTAGAACTGTTGAATCGTTGTGCAACATATAAGCAAGTAGTTGTGGCACTGGTAGGTTTAACCTTTGTTTCCAGTATGTTCGTTACAAATGACGTAGCACTGTTGACCTTCGTGCCTTTAGCTCTCGTTATCGGTAAGACCATTCATATGGATATGCCCCAAGTAATTATCTTGCAGACTTTGGCGGCAAACTTGGGTAGTATGTTTACTCCTCCCGGCAATCCGCAAAACTTGTTCTTGTATGCGCACTATGGTTATTCTGCACTTGGATTTTTCAAAGTAATGCTTGTGCCCACGCTTCTTTCCATTGTATATATTGGCGTGATTATTTATTTTCAACGTAATAAGAATTTGCAGTTGGAACTGCCTGCTTTAGAAAAGCCTGACCGCAAGTTGACAACTATTTACCTTGTGCTTTTGGCGCTGAACGTCGGAGCGGTGCTGCACCTTTTGGATAAGTATATTGCCTTGGCGATAACTGCCATCGTAGTTTTAGTAGTGAACAGAAAATTAGTTAAGCAAGTTGACTACAGTTTGCTTTTAACCTTTATCGGCTTCTTCATTTTCATTGGCAACATTAGCCATACGGAGCTGGTTACCTATTTGCGTTACCATATTTTAGGTAGTACGGAAGGTACTTATTTGGCGGCGCTCATCAGTAGTCAGTTTATTAGTAACGTGCCTGCAGCAATGCTTCTTGCAGGCTTGACTCGCGAGGCAGACGCTCTCCTTTTGGGCGTAAATATTGGCGGTTTAGGGACGCTCATCGCTTCCATGGCAAGTGTAATTTCCTACAAGCTTTTCGCAGCAGAACATCCCTACCAAGCAGGGGGATACTTGAGAATGTTCTTGTACTACAATTTTGTGGGACTCGTGCTGATTGGTGCAGTGACCTATCTCGCTTGTATTGTGAATTACGAATTGTATTTGGATATTGCTAAATTTAAATATTTTTCTGATATGGTACACTTTTAACTCCCTCAGTCAGCTATGCTGACAGCTCCCTCAGTGAGGGAGCCTTCTCTATAATTTAAAGGAAGCCTCCTTCTTTGAGGGAGGTGGCATCACGAAGTGATGACGGAGGGAGTACGTACTAATTTTTGAATGAACTGTAGGTTGATTGTAATGCTTAGATGGGTTATGCACATCGACATGGACGCCTTCTTTGCGTCAGTAGAACAATTAGATAATCCAGAACTTAAAGGTAAGGCTCTTATTGTTGGTGGGCAGTCCTGTCGAGGTGTAGTTTCTACCTGTTCCTACGAGGCGCGCAAGTTTGGAGTTCATTCTGCAATGCCAATGGTGGAGGCGCGCAGACTGTGTCCTCAAGCAGAGTTTTTACCGGGGAGAATGTGGCGATACGAAGAAGTTTCCCGTGAGATTATGCGTATCTTTCACGAAGAAGCTCCTTTGGTGGAACAGCTTTCCATCGATGAGGCGTTCTTGGATGTAAGCGGAATGGAACGTTTGTCCGGAGATGTGCGTAATGTTGGTTGGCGTATTAAAGAACGCATTAAAAATGAGATTGGTTTGACCTGTTCCGTAGGCTTGGCACCTAATAAGTTTTTGGCCAAGATGGCTTCTGATTTACAAAAGCCGGACGGTTTTACAGTGATTACTCACGAAAAAGCAAGAAGCTTTATTGCACCGCTACCAGTTACGAAAATTTTT
This sequence comes from uncultured Phascolarctobacterium sp., assembly GCA_937901335.1. Taxonomy (GTDB): domain Bacteria; phylum Bacillota; class Negativicutes; order Acidaminococcales; family Acidaminococcaceae; genus JAHHUH01. The sequence continues at coordinate 4,031 of CALCHC010000050.1, forward strand.
GGTATTGGTGGTGCGGCGAAGCAAATGCTTGCACAGTTTGGCATCACTACCATTGGTCAGCTTGCTAATGCAGATAGAAGTATTTTGCAAAAAGTCTTCGGTAAAAATGCAGATAAGGTTCAGCTTTTGGCAATGGGTTTGGACGATAGACCTGTTGTCCCGGAAACTGCGCCTAAATCCATTGGCAGGGAGACTACCTTCGAAAAAGATTTATACACATTTGAAGATTGCAAGGCTGCGATTTTAGAACTGAGTGGTCAAACTGGTTACCGCTTGCGAAATAAAGGGTATAGCGGTAGAACCGTTACCTTAAAGGTTAAGTTCAAGGATTTTAAAATTATCACCCGCAGTATTAGTAGCGAAGGTGATATTTCCTGTGATGAAGAAATTTTCAACTTAGCTTTGAAGCTGCTGAAAGAAGTTGCCTATGAAAATGGAGTACGTCTTTTGGGCGTGACCGTTTCTAATTTGCAGGATGGTAGCTGCGGAAGTTTATGCTTCGAGGAAGATACAAAGCTTTTACAGCGTAACGCAGCGGTAGACAATTTAAAGAAACGTTTTGGCGAAAGCATCATTTCTAGAGGCGGCAAGCATTGTTAACTTATAATAAACCATAGGTTGACTAAGCTTGCCGCTTTTATTATAATAGGGACAGTTAATTTTTTAAGAAGCTGGTGAAAAAATGTCCCGTACTCGTCCCGCAAGTAAGGCTGCTGAAATGACAAAGATTGCTCTTTTAGTAGCTATGAACTGCGTTTCTGCATACATTATAATTCCGTTGCCTTTTGCACTTTCTCCGATTGCAATGCAACCTTTCATCGTAAACCTTGTTGGTTTTTTGATGACTCCCAAGCAAGCTTTTATGACTATGCTTGTTTATATCTTAGTTGGTTTAGCAGGCATCCCTGTTTTTACAGGCGGTACTGCGGGACCTGGTAAGCTCTTCGGTCCGACTGGTGGTTATATTTTAGGTTTCTTGGTGGCGGCGACTGCCATTGCTTATCTTAAAGGAAGGAACTACAACTTCCTGCGTTATTCCATTATTGGTTTGTGCGTATGGTTGCCTGTTATTTATGGTATGGGCGCAGGTCAGCTGATGCTTTTGACCGGAATGAATTTAGAAGAAGCTTTCTTCGTAGGTGTGCTTCCTTTTGCACCTCTTGATGTCCTGAAAGTTGTGGGTGCTGCGTGGCTGGCAGGACCAATCCATAGAATTTTTACTAGATAATTTTGAGGGTAGATTATGAGCAACGAACAAATGCAAGCAAAATTAAAGATTATTTTTGCCATGGTAACCTTTGGTACCATTGGTATTTTCGTTCGTAATATTGAACTGCCTTCTACTGTTATTGCTCTTGCGCGCGGTATTATTGGTACTCTGTTTTTATTGCTGGTGGTTTTTGCCAAAGGTAAAGGCTTAGATAAGGAAGCAATTAAACGCAACCTGACTATCTTGGGTGTTTCCGGTGCATGCATTGGCTTTAACTGGATTCTTCTTTTTGAAGCGTATCGCTATACTACGGTAGCAACTGCTACTTTGGCTTATTACATGGCGCCAATTTTCGTAATTATGGCTTCTCCCTTTGTGTTGAAAGAACGCTTAACTGCCATTAAAGGTTTGTGTGTTGCTATGGCGCTGACTGGTATGGTACTTGTTAGTGGTGTAGTGCAAAGCGGTATGGATGGG
>CALCHC010000051.1 GCA_937901335.1 uncultured Phascolarctobacterium sp.
GTGGTGTGACTTACATCCGTGCTATCGATGCACTCGAAGGCATGAAGGGTGAAAACGCTGACGAAACAACTGGTATCGAAATCATCAAGCGTGCCATCGAAGAACCGCTTCGTCAGATTGTTGCTAACGCTGGTAAGGAAGGTGCAGTGGTTGTTCAGAAGGTTCGCGAAGGCGAAGGCGATTTCGGCTACAATGCTCGTACTGATGTTTACGAAAACATGTATGCAGCAGGTGTGGTTGACCCGGCTAAGGTAACTCGTGTAGCTTTGGAAAATGCAGCTTCTATTGCTGGTATGTTCCTTACTACTGAATGTGTCATTGTAGAAAAGAAGGAAGACAAGGCTGATATGCCAATGGGCGCTCCTGGTATGGGCGGCATGGGCGGTATGATGTAATAAAGCTCTTCAGATTTAAACTGATTTTAAAAACTCCTTACCGGAATATTTGGTAAGGAGTTTTTTTGTGTGTTTACAGATAATGTCTTATCTTTGCAGAAAATGACTAATTTTAATCTACTAAATTTATTGTTATGAAGTTAAGCAGAATTTTGTCCATTGCCTTTGTGGCATTGGCAATGGGACTCCAAACGGTAGGTGCACAGTCTTTGTCACCATCTACCAAGTGGCATTGGGACAAGGGAACTATCGTTATTGATACTCCTGAACGTCCGGCAGGTCAAGAACACGTGCTTGGTTTGAAGGCAAATCCTATTCAGACTGTACGCGTTGGTTTTGTAGGTTTGGGTATGCGCGGTCCTTGGGCGGTTATGCGTTTTTGTCATATCCCAGGTGTAGAAATCGTTGCGCTTTGCGACTATGAAGCAGAACGTGCAGAAGCTTCACAGAAGTTCCTTCGTGATGCTGGTTTGGCACCTGCTGCAATCTACTCTGGCGAAAAGGGTTATGAAGAACTTTGCAAGCGTCCGGACATCGACTTAGTTTACATTGCAACAGATTGGAACCACCACTTCCCGGTAGCTAAGTTTGCGATGGAAAACGGTAAG
>CALCHC010000052.1 GCA_937901335.1 uncultured Phascolarctobacterium sp.
ATTTTCTAAAGCGATATTTGCTTCCTTAATATCAACCACTGCAGCCAATTCCAAATCAGCTTCAGCGCAAACCTTTTTAACTACTTCGCTGCCCATTCTACCAAGAGCACCATTAACCAATACGCGAATCATTTAGTTCACTCCTTAATCTCTCTCAAATTATATGAAACCAGTGTTTTTACTCTTGTTACTATTTTACTAGAGTCTTGTGCTTTTTACAAGTACAATCGTACTAAAAATAAAGTAAGCTGTTGAGATTTAAACTACCTCAACAGCTTTGAAATACCAACTTAGTTGAGATAGCACTCCGCTCATTTCTAAGCGACAGTCCGGCAGTTTTTCACTGACGACCCAGCACAACAACATGGCTGCTGCTGCACTTCGGCGGTTACCCTTTCCCCTGCTTCTTCGCTCCCGCTCCACAGGTTACTCTTGCTTTCCGCACCTCTATCTTACTGGTTCACTTATTTTATTAAACTAAATTATAGTACTCTCTATATAGCTTGTCAAATTTATGCAGAAATTATTTTTTAATCTGCATAAAAATGTAAACATTTTACAATTATTTGGAAGTACTACCGAAGCCGCCACCACGAACAGCCTTTTCAGAATCAGCATCACCGTCAGCCACAAGATAATTATAGAAGATACCTTGCGCTACACATTCACCTTTAGGCAAAGCCAAAGGTTCGTTGCCGGTATTGAGCAATGCGAGCATAATATGACCTTCATTATCTGCATTGTTATAGTAGTCAGCATCAATAATGCCTACGTTATTTACGAGCATAATGCGTTTTTTAACTGCCATGCTGCTACGAATATGCATACCAAGATATTCACCATCTTGCATGTACGCTTTAATACCGGTAGGAACAAGTTGCAATTTACCAGGTTCAAGAACTACATCTTCCGGCAAGCAGAAGTCATAGCCTGCAGATTTTTGAGTTTTGCGTTCCGGCATCGGGAAGTCTACAGCAGCGTATTTAGCGATTTTTTCAAAGCCTCTAAGTTTCATAAGCTTCCTCCTCATACAAGAAAAGGCAGAGATAAACTCTGCCTTTTAAAATTTTAAATTATTTGCTCAAGCCTTTGGTAAGAACAGCTTTGCGAGAAAGGTTGATGCGACCTTTGTTGTCGATTTCAGTTACTTTAACGATGATTTCATCGCCAACGGAAACAACATCTTCAACTTTTTCTACACGTTCGGTGGAAAGTTGGGAAATGTGAACCAAACCTTCTTTGCCCGGAAGAATTTCAACGAAAGCGCCGAAGTTCATCAAACGGGTAACTTTACCGGTGTAAACTTTGTCTACTTCTGCTTCAGCAGTGATGCCATTAATCATATCAATTGCTTTGTTAGCAGCTTCAGTGTTAACAGCAGCAATGAAGATACGACCGGTATCATCAATATCAATTTTAGCGCCGGATTCTTCAACGATTTTCTTAATCATTTTGCCGCCGGGGCCAATTACTTTGCTAATTTTTTCAGGATCAACATTGATGGTGGTGATTTTCGGAGCGTACGGGGAAAGTTCAGCGCGCGGAGCGGAGATGCATTCCATCATTTTGCCCATGATGAATTCACGACCACGTTTAGCTTGTGCCAATGCTTGGGTGAAGATATCTTTGTTGATACCGTCAATTTTGATATCCATTTGGATTGCAGTGATACCTTTGTCAGTACCAGCAACTTTGAAGTCCATATCGCCAAGAGCATCTTCCAAGCCTTGGATGTCGGTCAAAATGGTGAAGTATTCGCCATCTTTAACGAGACCCATAGCAACGCCAGCAACAGGAGCTTTAATGGGAACACCAGCATCCATCAAGGACAAGGTGGAGCCGCAAACAGAACCCATGGAGGAAGAACCGTTGGATTCCAAAACTTCGGAAACCATACGGATTGCATACGGGAATTCTT
>CALCHC010000053.1 GCA_937901335.1 uncultured Phascolarctobacterium sp.
TTGTTTAGCATATTTTATTTTGTGTTCATATATCAATTCTACTAATGGAATCACTTTTAGCAAACTATTACCATTTACTGCACTATATATGATTTTAATTTGGTTTACATGGTTTTGTTCAAAACAATTTTCATATACGAAACAAATATGTGATGAATATGAATATAAATATGCATTGTCAAAATCTTATTTAGGATATAGACGAGAAGTAGAGGAACTTTCGCAAAAGACTGGTGGATATGCTTTAATGGTAGCTTTGTTAGATGCTGTAATTAAAAATATAGCAAATAGTCCTATTCAAAGCGTAAAAGCAGATAAGCATATGCCTTTCAGTGAAGTCGTGGAAACTATGAAAAATTTAGGGTTTAATTCTAATGGAAAAGAATAAAGTAGTTGGTATTCAGCGACTGGAGGAGTTTTATGAAGGGTATTATTTTAGCTGGTGGTTCTGGAACAAGACTGTATCCAACAACTTTAGTAATTTCTAAACAAATGTTGCCTATTTATGATAAACCTATGGTTTATTATCCGTTAGCTATTACTATGCTTGCTGACGTGAGAGAAATTCTCATTATATCTACTCCAAGAGATTTGCCGACTTATAAGGAACTGTTAGGGGATGGTTCTCAGCTTGGATTAAGTATTTCTTATGCTGTTCAAGAACAACCTAACGGTTTGGCAGAAGCATTCATCATTGGTGAAGAATTCATTGGTGATGATAAAGTAATGTTAGTTTTAGGGGACAATGTTTTTTATGGTAGCTATTTAGCTGAAACTTTGGCAAAGTCTGCCAGATTAGAAGAAGGCGCTTTAATCTTTGGATATAAAGTTCCTAATCCCCAAGATTACGGTATTGTGGAATTTGATAAAGATTGGAATGTGATTTCTTTAGAAGAAAAGCCTCTAGTGCCTAAATCTAATTATGCAATTCCTGGATTATATTTCTATGACAATGATGTAGTTGAAATTGCTAAGAGTGTTAAACCTTCTGCTAGAGGTGAAGTGGAAATTACTTCTGTAAATGCAGAATATTTGAAAAGGAAAAAGCTAAGGGTGGAATTACTAGATGATGGATTTATGTGGTTAGATACGGGTACTTTTAATAATTTGTTGGAAGCTAGTAATTTTGTATCTTCTTTTCAAAAAAATGAAGGTAAATATATTGCTTGCATTGAAGAGATTGCCTACAGAAAGAACCATATTAGTAAAGAACAACTTGTTAAATTAGCTGAACCTATGCTGAAAAATGATTATGGCAAGTATTTAATGAAAGTGGAACAAGAATTTTAATATTGCAAAGGTGTTTTATGATAATCATCGTAACTGGCGGTGCTGGATTTATTGGTTCTAATTTTATATTTCATATGCTTGCGAAGCATCCTGAATATCGCATTATTTGTTTGGATAAACTTACTTATGCAGGTAACTTGTCTACTTTGGCAAGTGTGATGGATGCTCCTAACTTTCGTTTTGTGAAAGCGGATATCTGCGACCGCGAAGCGGTAGAACAACTTTTTGAGGAAGAACACCCTGATATCGTAGTTAACTTTGCTGCGGAAAGCCATGTTGACCGTTCTATTGAAGACCCTGGCATTTTCTTGCAAACTAACGTAATGGGTACTGCTGTTTTGATGGATGCTTGCTGTAAGTTTGGTATTAAGCGTTATCATCAAGTTTCTACTGACGAAGTTTATGGTGACTTGCCTTTGGATAGACCTGATTTGTTCTTTACTGAAGAAACTCCTATCCACACAAGTTCTCCCTATAGCAGTTCTAAAGCAGGTGCGGATTTGTTGGTGCTTGCTTATCATCGTACTTATGGTTTGCCTGTGACTATTTCTCGTTGTTCTAATAACTACGGTCCGTATAATTTCCCTGAAAAGCTTATTCCTTTAATGATTGCCAATGCTTTAAATGATAAACCGTTGCCCGTTTATGGTGAAGGTATTAATGTACGTGATTGGCTTTACGTTGAAGACCATTGTAAGGCAATTGATTTGATTCTTCACAATGGCAAGGTGGGTGAAGTTTACAATATAGGCGGTCATAATGAGATGCGCAATATTGATATTGTTAAACTTATCTGTAAAGAACTTGGTAAGCCTGAAAGCTTGATTACTTATGTTACTGACCGTAAAGGTCACGATATGCGTTACGCAATTGACCCGACTAAGATTCATAACGAATTGGGTTGGTTGCCAGAAACTAAGTTTGTTGATGGTATTAAGAAAACTATTCAATGGTACTTGGATAATCGCGATTGGTGGGAAAACATCATCAATGGTGAGTACCAAAATTATTATGAAAAGATGTACGGAAATAGGTAGATTATATTTTTAGCAAAGGTCAAGAGAAATTGGTGTTAACCGTTATTCTCTTGACTTTTTTCTTTTCTATCTCTTACTTAAAATTTGCTTTTTGTGCTATACTAAAATGTGTGACATTTTTTAGACAAGGGTATCAAGATGAAGATAAATAGGTTTCTAGATAAAAGTATATTGCCTGCTTTATTGTTGTTTCCAATGGTTAATTTATGTCTAACTTTTTGGGAATATACTTCTGGAAATACTACTGTTAATATTGATGTTTCTTTGTTTTTAAAAGAGGCTGCTTTACTAATCCTTGTGGCAATTGCGGAAGAGCTTTTCTTTCGAGGTATGTTGTTTCATGAGCTAGTATTTAGTTATAATGTAAAATCTACATTAGCAGCTTTAGGTGTAAGTATATTATTTGGAGCGTTGCATCTTTTGAATATTTTTTCTTATGCGACACTACATTATGCAATTGTACAAGCCTTGTGTGCGTTTGCCATAAGTTTTAACTTATCAGCTATTTACTATAGATTTAAGAGTATTGTTCCTTGCATTGTCATTCATTCGCTAATTAATATTACAGCTATTGGACTTGATAGTGGGTTAGTAAAGTTATCGTTAAATAGTTTTGAAGCAACAGTGTTTTTAATAGTTGCTGTTTTATATTTAGTACACGGATATAGATTGTTTAGTGTCGAACAATTTTGTATAGATAAAGGAGAAGATTAATAAATGGAATTTTTGTCATTGCTGTATCAATTGATTTTTATGCCACTTCAAATTATTTTTGAAGTTATTTATTATTTGGCGTTTAGGGTTATTGGTAACCCAGGTATCTCTATTATTGCCTTAAGCTTCATTGTCAATTTATTGGTATTGCCTCTATACAACAGGGCTGATGCTATCCAAGAAGCAGAACGCGATATGGAGGTTAAACTTAGTAAAGGTGTAGAACATATCAAAAAGACCTTTAAGGGTGACGAGCAATTAATGCTTTTGCAAACCTACTATCGTCAAAATGGCTATAGTCCGCTAGATTCCATTAAAGGTTCTATCTCTTTATTCTTAGAAATTCCGTTCTTTGTTGCTGCATACCAATTTCTTTCTCATTTGGAAATTTTGAATGGCGCAAGCTTAGGCCCTATTAAAGATTTAGGTGCGCCTGATGGATTGCTTACTGCGGCAGGAATGACAATTAACGTACTTCCTTTTATTATGACTGCAGTTAATCTTGTTTCTGCCTATATATTTACTAAAGATTTGACAAGTAAGACTAAGGTGCAACTTTACAGTATGGCATGTTTCTTCTTAGTTTTCTTGTATTCATCTCCTGCAGGCTTAGTTTTTTATTGGACTTTAAACAATCTTTTCAATCTTGTTAAGACTATTATCTGCAAATTGGATGATACAGAAAAAGGCGTAAATATCGCTATGGCAATTTGCGGTATTTTTATCGTAGTGTACAGCAGCTTGCTTTCTCCTAATCCTAATATCCGTAAAACTTTCTATTCTGCAATCTTTGCGTTTCTTTTAAACTCTCGATTTATTTATGGTTTTATTAAAAGCAAGTTTCCCGGTAAAAAGGAAAGTGTTCCCGAAGAACCTAAACGAAATATTTTTTATGCAGGTTCATTTTTCTTAGCAGTGCTTATCGGTGCGCTCATTCCTTCTGCTGTAATTGAATCTTCCCCGCAGGAATTTGTTATTCTTGATGTTTTTGATAATCCTCTTTGGTATGTGGCCAATTCTACTGCTATTGCATTGGGGGCTTTTGTACTTTGGGGTGGTGTGTTCTATTGGTTAACTCCTGATAATTATAAGGCTAAAATTGAACGTACCTTATTATTTATTGTAGGTTCTTCCATTGTTACCTATATGTTTTTTGGTAATAACTTAGGTGTTTTGAATTCTACTTTGCAATATGAACGTGGTATTAAATTTGGCAGTTTTGATAAGAATGTCAACTTGGCAGTAATTTTAGTTGTTTGTTTTGCTTTGAATTTTATTTGGAAAAGATATCGTAAAAATATTTCTGAATTGCTGTTAATTGGCGTACTTGCGATGTCCGGTATGGCAGCTGTAAATGTAGTTAGTATTCAAGATTCTTTAGGGAAAGTTGAAACTAAAACTGTTGCAGGACAAACTGGAGAAGGTACTATAGCTTTAAGTAAGAACGGCAAGAATGTTATTGTCTTTATGCTTGATAGAGCAATGGGTGAATATATTCCCTATATCTTTAACGAAAGACCGGATTTGAAAGAAAAGTATTACGGGTTTACTTTCTACTCTAACACTCTTTCCCATGGTGGACACACTGTGTTTGGATCTCCGGCGCTTTTTGGTGGCTACGAATACACTCCTGTTGAAATGAATAAGCGTGATACTGAATCTCTTGCAAATAAACAAAATGAAGCACTTAAAGTTATGCCTGCTATATTTTCAAATAATGGATATCAGGTTACTATGTGCGACCCTGTATACGCAAACTATCAGTGGATTCCCGACCTTTCTATTTTTGATGGTATGAAAAACACCAAAGCATTTATCACCAAAGGTGTATTCGGAAATGTAGAGTATAAAAAGTCTGTTATCACAAATAACTTAAGAAACTTCTTCTGTTTTAGTTTGATGAAGACTTTACCTGTATCTGTTCAACCCATTGCTTATGATGGCGGTCTTTATAATCAAATTGCACCCGTCAAATCAGAGCAAACCTATACAACTCAAGAAATCCACAGTTTAACCACAGCAACAGGTATACATCCCAATTTCTCTGTTTCATACAATGTATTGACCAGTATGTCGAATATGACAAATGTAGTTAGTGATGATACCAACACATTCCTATTCCTTGTTAATGAAACAACCCACGATCCCATTCTTTTACAAACCCCTGATTACCTTCCTGCAGGTGAAGTTGACAATACTGATTACGATTCTCAAATAGCCGATAAAATGATTGTAAACGGCAAACGTGACGGTTGGCGCGATTTCGACGAAGAATATCCGCTTTATTCAACCCACTTTAACCGTAATGAAGATTCACCCTGCG
>CALCHC010000054.1 GCA_937901335.1 uncultured Phascolarctobacterium sp.
GGAAGAGAATGCTGCAGAAGGCAAGCTTGTTACCGGTATTGATGTTTATACCCATAATAATCTGAGACAACTTATTGAGCATTTACAAGGAAAAATTAAATTACAACCTTTGCCAAAGGAAAACATCTTGCAAAATTTAGACCGTGCATATGATGTGGATTTTGCTGATGTAAAAGGACAACCTGTTGCCCGTAGAGCTTTAGAGATTGCCGCAGCAGGAGGTCACAGTATTTTGATGATGGGTGCTCCGGGTTGTGGTAAAACTATGTTAGCAAGAAGATTGGTTACCATCTTACCGCCTGTTACGGAAGCAGAAGCTTTGGAGATTACCAAGATTTACAGCATCGTCAATATGTTACCGGAAACGGAATCTGTAATGATTGAGCGTCCTTTTCGAAGTCCGCACCATAGTGTTTCAGCAAGTGCTCTCTTAGGCGGTGGTACATACCCAATGCCAGGGGAAGTTACTTTAAGCCATAATGGTGTTCTTTTTTTAGATGAGCTTCCTGAATTTGAACGCTACACTTTGGAAATGTTACGCCAACCATTGGAGGATGGGGAAGTGCATATTTCCAGAGTAAGAGGAACGATGAATTATCCAGCGAGGTTTCTTTTGATAGCAGCAGGAAATCCCTGCCCCTGCGGTTATCTTGGTGATAAGTTCAGAAGATGTACCTGTAAACAAAAGGATGTAGAAAATTATCGTCGTAAAATTTCAGGGCCTTTACTTGATAGATTTGATATGCAGATTAATTTAGTAAGAGTAGAGTATGACGAACTGAAGAACAAGGCTACAGGTGAAAGTTCTTCTGAAATTAGAAAGCGTGTGGTAGAAGCGCGCAATGTTCAACTGGAAAGATTTGTGGGAACAGGTTTCTACTGCAATGCTCAAATGACAAGGCGTGAAGTTGTGGAGTATTGCCAACTGGATGAGGCCGCACAAAAGATTTTGGAGAAATATTTTACAGCCTTGCACTTAAGCGCACGTAGTCATGACCGTATCTTAAAAGTGGCACGAACCATTGCTGATTTAGCTGGAAGTGAGCTGATTGCTGCACCTCATATTGCTGAAGCAATTCAATTACGGACTAGTATTAATGGTCAGTAAGGTATCTATGATAGTCAACTTAGAAGTAGTTCATTTCAGAATTTACAATCTAATAAGTTTTGTAGTTTGCGAGTACAATAATAGTAGTTCATATAGGAATGAGGTGCAAAACACTTGCAAAAAGAAAACTATGTTATAGATAAAATTGAAATGCTGCGCAAAAAAAGAAACTTAAGTCGTTATCGTTTGGCACGAAGATCTGGTTTAGCTTTGTCTTCTGTATCTAACTTATTAAATAGAAAAAATGTCCCTACCATTTATACTTTAGAGAAACTTTGTGCAGCGTTAGGAGTAACCATGGCACAGTTCTTTTCAATTGACGATACAAGACCTAATCTTACTAAAGAGCAGGAAGAGTTCTTGGCAATCTTTGATGAATTTTCTGATGAGGAAAAGGCGAGGGTGGCAGCTTTTATGCAGGGAATGAGAAAAGTATGACTTCCTGTGTGAAAGAATACAGACAGTATAATTAGAATATGGTAAAATAGTAGCATCACTTTTGTGGTGCTATTATTATTTTGTTAAAGCTTTTTCTGAGTAAGACTTGGAAAAATTAGCGGTATATTAGGAGGTTCATTATGCGCGTAGTATTAACTGTAATTGGTCAAGACAAAGTTGGCATTATTGCCGGAGTAAGCAATACTTTGGCAGAATGCAATATCAATATTATCAACATCAACCAAAATATCATGCAAGGTTTCTTTAACATGGTACTCATCGCTGATATGAGCGAAGCTACTGTTTCTTTGCAAGAAGCGAAGGATAAAGTACACGCTTTAGGTGAAAAAATTGGCGTAGATATCCGTATGCAAAGTGAAGATATTTTCAAAGCAATGCATCGCGTGTAGGAGGTAATTATGTTATTTAATTCCAATGATATTTTAGAAACTACACGTATGATTACCGAAAACAAATTGGACGTGCGCACCATCACCATGGGCATCAGCTTGCGTGACTGCGGACATTCCGATATGAAGGTAACTGCGCAAAAAGTTTATGATAAGATTTGCCAAAAGGCAGAAAACCTTGTAAAAACAGGCGAAGATTTGGAACTTGAATTGGGCGTGCCCATTATCAATAAACGTATTTCTGTTACACCTATTTCCATGGTTGGTGAAAGCTGCAACAGCAATGACTACGTTCCTTTGGCACAAGCTCTTGATAAAGCTGCTAAAGCAGTTGGCGTAAACTTCATTGGTGGTTTTTCTGCATTGGTAGATAAAGGCTATACAAAAGGCGATAGAAATTTGATTGCTTCCATTCCCGAAGCATTGGATGTGACTGATATCGTTTGTTCTTCTGTAAGCGTTGGTTCTACAAAATGCGGCATTAATATGGACGCTGTAAAACAAATGGGTGAAGTAGTAAAGATGACTGCAGCTCGCACTGCTGACCGCGATGCTATCGGTTGTGCGAAACTTGTAATCTTCTGTAATTCCGTGCCTGATAACCCGTTCATGGCAGGCGCTTTCCACGGTGTAACCGAACCTGAAACTGTAATTAACGTAGGCGTAAGTGGACCGGGCGTTGTTAAGCATGCCTTGGAAGCGGTGCGTGACGGTGATATCGGTATGGTTGCAGAAACCATTAAAAAGACTGCATTCAAAATCACTCGCGTAGGTCAACTTGTAGCACAAGAAGCTGCTCGTCGTTTGAACACTCAATTTGGTATCATTGACCTTTCTTTGGCACCTACTCCTGATATTGGTGACTCTGTTGCTCATATTTTGGAGGAAATTGGTCTTGAATGTACTGGTTGCCCTGGTACTACTGCAACTTTGGCAATGCTCAATGACGCTGTTAAAAAAGGTGGCTTGATGGCTTCCAGCTATGTTGGCGGTTTGAGCGGTGCGTTTATCCCTGTAAGTGAAGACGCTGGTATGATTGCTGCTGTTGAACGCGGTTGCTTAACCTTGGAAAAATTGGAAGCAATGACCTGTGTATGCTCCGTTGGCCTGGATATGATTGCAATTCCTGGCGATACCAGTGCTGCAACTATTTCTGCAATTATTGCGGACGAGGCTGCTATTGGTATGATTAACAATAAAACTACTGCTGTGCGCCTTGTGCCTGTTCCGGGCAAAGGTGTAGGCGACACTGTTGAGTTTGGCGGTTTGTTGGGTTATGCTCCCATCATTCGTGTAAACAACTTCAGTGCAGAAAAATTCATCTCTCGTGGCGGACGTATTCCCGCACCTGTAAGGAGCTTGACTAACTAATGCTACGCAAAGCTAAACGTGAAGCAATCTTAAGAATATTGGAAGATACTTACAAGGATACTAAAACTGCGCTTAATTACAATTCTCCTTTTGAGCTGTTGGTAGCAGTAATTCTTTCGGCTCAATGCACAGATGAGCGTGTTAATAAAATTACGGCACGCATCTTTCCTAGACTCAACACTCCGGAAAAAATGGGTGCATTAACTCAAGAACAAATGGAGCAGGAGATTAGGGACTGCGGTTTGTTCCACGCTAAGGCAAAGAACTTGCTTGCTACCTGCAAAATGCTTGTGGAACAATTTAACAGCACTGTTCCTGATAATATTGAGGATTTGATGAAACTTCCGGGCGTAGGCAAGAAGACTGCTAACGTAGTGGCGAGCGTAATTTACAACGTGCCTGCTATTGCAGTAGATACCCATGTCTTTAGAGTAAGTCATCGCTTGAACATGGCGAAGGGTGCAGACCCCTTAGCTACAGAAAAAGAACTGCAAAAGGCAATCCCAAAAGAAAAGTGGAGCGATGCACACCACTGGTTCATTTGGCATGGCCGTAAAATTTGTAAAGCACGCAAGCCTTTGTGTGGCGAGTGCGTGCTTCTGGAAGAGTGTCCGTATAAGGAAAAGAATATGGGATAAAAATTAAGAGCAAGGTGCATTGTACCTTGCTCTTTAATAATGAGTGTTATATAATTGTCTTAGAAAGATAAGGTGCCGCCGATAGACGGTTTAGCCTAGAATAATGCAATCAGTAGACCGCAGGTTTCCTACGCCAAGGCGGTCTTACTGTTTTTTAGAAAGGTCTTTACCTATCGTATAGCCAAGAGCAAAAGTACCTACTCCTAAGCTAAGAACAGCAAGGAATAATTCTAGAGTCATTGGCATCCCTCCTAATGAAGATTTCCTAAAAGGATTTCTATGTAATCGGAGGGTAACAGTCCCTCCGGAGAGGGCTAAACCGCCTACCGTGCTTGGCAGCACCTTGTTAATATTTTATCAGATTTTTGCAATAATTTCAAACAAACTTTTATATTAAAAACAAAACCGACTGTTAGAATCTACTTTATGAAGAAGTAGTTACTTAACAGTCGGTTTTTTATTTTGAATCATAACCATAAGTAGATGATTGATTGCTTCTAATTCTTGATGATCAAGCTGATTGAGCATATCAATAGTTGTACGTAAAGTAGTTGGAAATTTTACACCTGTATTAAAAAATTCCTGTGGTGTAATTTTTAAGTAGTCACAGATATAAAAAAAGCCTTGCATAGAGGGAAGCGTAATTTTATTTTCTATCCTATTTATGTAGCTACTGTTTTGCCCTATAGCTAAGCTCATTTCACGAGCAGATATGTTATGTTCAGTTCGTAAAGTGTAGAGCCGGTGGGCAAAGAAGCTTTTAAAATTGGAATCATTAACCATAAAATATATACCTCCTCTATAGAACATTCTAAACTATAAAAAAGGCAAGGGTATGATAGATAAAATCGTAAATATTTGACATAGGATATTTAAAATCGTAAAATAAACGAAGATAAGCTTTTAAAAATCTTTGCAGTTATATTGTAAGACATTTTATGGCGTAAAACTTTAAAATATAAGTGTTAGGGTTGTGATTTTTAATGAAAGAAAACATTAAGATACTTGCCAATAGAGTAAAAATGTTGCGTATGAGAAAAGGGGTTTCTCAAACAAGAATGGCTGAAGAAATTGGTGTGAGTCAAACTAATTTGAGCAATATGGAATCTGGCAGAACCGCCATTACTATCCAAAACTTGTTTAAAATCCAAAAGGTACTTGGCTGCAAGATGACAGATTTTTTCGTTGACTTTGATGGTGAAGAACCGAAGAAGGAAGAAAAAATTGAAGGCAAAGAA
>CALCHC010000055.1 GCA_937901335.1 uncultured Phascolarctobacterium sp.
AGGAAAGTAGCCCCTCAAAAACTTTGAATACCCTTCTTTTGTTCTATAAGTTTGTCGTATAAGACGGTAACTGTTTTTGTAGGAAGATGGATGCGTTCTTTTCTGAGTAATGTGCGTTTTCTTTGGTTGAGTGCGTAATCTCTATCACCTTTAGTAAACGCAGAGCAACAAAGATAACTTTTATTTTTGAGAATTTTTGTGTGAATGATAAAGATGTAACTGGATAGATTTATATTACTTGCTATCAAATAGTCTGCTGTTATCGTTGTGGTGAAAGGGTATAGTTCAGGAATAAAAGTGAAAAGATTGAACTCGTTATCAAATATGTTTTTTGCTTGAATAAGAGTTTCTAATCTTGGTTTCATCATTTCTGTATAGTAAGCACTTTTAGTAATAGTTTTGTAGTGAATTTTATTAGCCAGAATTTTATTGATGACTAATGTGGAGTGATATTTGGGCATTTTCACATCTTTCATATATTGAAAACCAGCAAGATGTGGGAAATCGCCTGTTGAGAAGGTAATTGTTATTGTTTCTAACTTGCCTTTATATCCATAAGTTAAAACATAATTGTATTCAGTTAGTTCTTTCCATATTTTTGCCGCTCTTATAAGAATATTGTCTGGAGTTTCCATATGTAGCCTCTTGTTAAAAAAATAAAGGACTTTGCACTGCAAAGTCCTTTGATGCGTTTTCGTTCAATTCCGTAGAATCTATTCGGTTTGAGGTTAACGCATAAACCCTCGGGCGGGCTCCACATATGGCTGCGTACCGATACAGTCATATGCTTCAAAGCGTCGATAGCTAGTCTTGCTGCTACCCTCTAAATTTATTATAACACTAAACAAATTAAGGTCAACGTATACATTTCAAAAGTTGTGAAATCTGCGTGAAAAAGGGGATTTGCTAACTTCTCTACAGGATAGTATAATTAAAACAAGAACAAATTTTTGGCGTGATGATTAGTTTTTAGGAGTGTGTAGTATGAGTTACCAAAGCGAAGCACAATTAGAACAACAACTTATAGATGATTTATGTGGGCGCGATTATGAACGTGTCACTATTAAAGATATGGATGCTTTACTGCAAAATTTTAGAGAGCAGTTGAATGCATTTAATAAAGATAAATTAGGTGGAAAGCATCTTACTGACAAAGAATTTGAACGTGTCCTTTTAGAAGTGGATGGTAAAAGTGTTTATCAAAGTGCGAAGATTTTGCGTGATAAACTTCTTTTGAATCGTGAAGATGGTACTCAAATTTATCTTGAACTTTTTGACGGCAAAGATTATAAACGCAACATCTTCCAAGTTACCAATCAAGTAACAGTTAAACAAAAATATACTAATCGTTATGATGTAACTATTTTAATGAATGGCTTGCCTGTTCTTCAAATTGAACTTAAACGTCGTGGTATGGATATTAAGCAAGCTTTCAACCAAATTGAACGCTATCGCAAACATTCCTATCATAGCTTATTCCGTTTTGTTCAATTTTTCGTAATCTCCAATGGTGTGGACACAAAGTATTTTGCTAACAATGATAGTAAAGCTTTGTACTCTTTAACTTTCTTCTGGACTGATGCACAAAACAAACGCATGACAAATTTGCAAGATTTCTCTCGTGCGTTCTTTGATGTTTCCCATCTTACCAAGATGATTGCACGTTACACCATTATTAATGATGCAGAAAAATCTTTGATGGTTATGCGTCCTTATCAAGTTTATGCTACAGAAGCTTTGGTAAAACAAGCTATTGAAACTGCAAATGGTGGATATATTTGGCATACCACTGGTAGTGGTAAGACTTTGACTTCTTTTAAGTGCAGTCAAATCTTAGCGCAAGAACCTATTGTTAAAAAAGTTTTCTTCGTAGTTGACCGTTCTGATTTGGATAGGCAAACTACACAAGAGTTTAATAAATTTGAAGCAGATTCTGTTGATGCTACGGATAACACAGCGATTTTGGCTAAACAGGTTGCAGATGAAGATAAAACTTTCATCGTTACTACTATCCAAAAATTGAGCAAGGCTGCTAATAGCAAACGTTATGCTTCTAATTTTGCTAAGTATCAAGATAGCAAAGTAATTATTATTTTTGATGAATGTCATCGTAGTACCTTTGGTATGCAGTTAAAATCAATCAAACAAGTTCTGCCGAAAGCACAAGTCTTTGGTTTTACAGGTACTCCTCGTTTTGAAGCAAACAAAGCACAAGATGGACGTACTACTGCTGATATTTTTGGTAAATGCCTGCACAACTACTTGATTAAAGAAGCAATCTTAGACAATAACGTTTTAGGATTTTCTGTTGAGTATATTAAAACCTTTGAAGGTCAATATGATCCAGAAGATAAAACAAAGGCTGTTGCTATTGATAAGGAAGAAGTGTTTACTAATCCTGCTCGTGTTGCGCTCATTGCTCATCACATTTTGGAATATCACAATACCAAAACTCGCAATAGACAATACACTGCGCTCTTTGCTGTTTCCAGCGTACAGATGCTCGTTGCTTACTACAAAATGTTTAAGCAAATCAAACATGATTTGAAAATTTCCGCAGTTTATACTTACGGTGCAAATGAAGACGCAGAGTTCCGTGATGAACATTCTCGTGATGCATTGGAAGATATCATCAAGGATTATAACAAAATGTTTGGCACTAGTTATTCTACCGATACCTTTGGTGCTTATGCTTCTGACTTGATGAAAAAGATTAAGACAGCGCAAGTTGATATTGTTATCGTTGTGGGCATGATGCTTACCGGTTTTGACTCCAAACCTTTGAATACACTCTACGTTGATAAAAATTTGGAATACCATAATTTATTGCAAGCCTATTCCAGAACCAACAGGGTAGAGCAATCTACTAAGCCTTTTGGCAACATCGTGTGCTATCGTAATTTGAAGAATAATACTGACGATGCAATTCGCTTGTTCTCTCAAACAGGTCAAGTGGACGACGTGTTAATCAAAGACATGCGCTATTATCTTGACTTGTTCCGTAAGAAATTGGCGGTGCTGTTTAAGCTTGCACCTACCCCTAAATTGGTAGATGCTTTGGAAAGTGAAGACGATAAAAAACAATTTATTATCGCTTTCCGTGAATTGAGTAAAGTTAAACTTGTACTGGAAACATTTACCGAATTTGATTTCGATACTCATATTCTAGAAATGACAGAACAAGAATTTGAGGAATATAAATCCAAATACTTCCTTATCTATGACGGTTTGAAGAATGACAAAAACTATGACAAGGTTTCTATTTTGAATGACATAGATTTTTGTATTGAACTGATGGCTACAGACCGCATTAACGTTGCGTACATTATGAACTTAATTCGCAACGTGGATAGGGAAGATAAGAAGAAACAAGAACAAGAAATTGCTCACATCAAAAATGAAATGCATCGTAGTGATAGTTTGGAATTGCGTCGCAAGGTAGAACTTATTGAAAAATTCTTGGACGAGGTTGTTCCTAAACTTGCTCCGCAAGATTCTGTTGATGATGCTTACGATAGCTTCGTTAGTGTGGAACGCATTGCAGAAATCAATGCCTTTGCCCAAGAAAATGATGTGGACGGCGAGTTTTTGCGTAACGAAATTGCTGACTATGAATTTACAGGCATAATCAACAAAACTAAAATTATGTCTTTTATTAAGAAACCATTTGTTTTGAAAAATAAAATTGCTAAAGCTATTACTGAATTTATCCAAGCAAACGTGCTGAAGTATCAGTAATGCTTGGGAGGAATATAAATGAGTACATCTGATATTCAAAAAACACAGCAAGCTGCGTTACACGCTACTTTGTGGAATATGGCGAATGATTTGCGCGGAGCAATGGAAGCTTACGAATTTAAGTCTTATATTTTGGGACTAATCTTCTTCCGCTACTTGTCTGAAAAAGTTGAAAAGCAAGCTGCTGAATTTTTGCAATACGATAATATTAGCTTTGAAGATTTTTGGAAAGATGCGGATGATGAAATAAAACAAAGCTTTCGTGAAGAAATGATTGACGCTTTGGGATATTTTATTGAGCCGGATCATTTGTTTTCCAGCTTGATTGCGCAAATCCAAACCAATGATTTTGACATTGAAGTTTTGCAAAAAGCAATCACTTCTATTTCTGAATCTTCTTTGGGAACAGAAAGTCAACAAGATTTTGAAGGCTTGTTTGACGATATGGATTTAACCAATAATAAATTAGGCAAGGATGTTAAAAGCCGTAGCAAAGTTATGGGCAAAGCTATGACCAGTATTAACAGCCTTTCCTTAGAATTTGATAACGCAGAAATAGATGTACTTGGCGATGCTTATGAATACCTTATTGGTATGTTTGCACAAACCGCAGGCAAAAAAGCAGGGGAGTTCTATACTCCGCAACAAGTTTCTAAAATTTTGGCACGCATTGTATCCATGGGTAAAAGCGAGCTTCTTTCCGTTTATGATCCTTGCTGTGGCAGTGGTTCTTTGCTGTTGCGTGTGGGTAAGGAATGTAAGGTGCGTAAGTATTACGGACAAGAACTTACTGCGACCACTTTTAACTTGGCGCGTATGAATATGCTTTTGCATGGCGTGCAATATAAATACTTTAACATTGCTAATGGCGATACTTTGGAAGAACCGGAGTTCTACGGTGAAACTTTTAGCGCTGTGGTTTCCAATCCTCCGTATTCTGCAAAGTGGAGTGCTAATGCAGAGTTTTTAGAAGATGAACGCTTTAGTGCTTATGGAAAGCTTGCTCCTGCTTCCAAGGCGGACTTCGCTTTTGTAGCACATATGCTTTACTATTTGGAAGAAGAAGGCACTTTGGCAGTAGTGCTTCCACACGGCGTTTTGTTCCGTGGTGCAGCGGAAGAACAAATCCGTAAAGTGCTTATCAAAGATAAAAATGCTTTGGATGCTGTAATAGGCTTGCCTGCAAACTTGTTCTACGGGACAAGTATTCCCACTTGTATTTTAGTTTTCAAAAAACGTCGTAATGGTAACAGCGGTAATATTCTTTTCATTGATGCTTCTAAAGATTTTGACAAGGCAAAAAATCAAAATCTGTTGACTGATGCACACATTGATAAAATTATCAGTGCTTACGCTGCACGTACTGATATCGAAAAATATAGTCACGTTGCAACAATGGAAGAAATTGCTGCCAACGATTACAATTTGAACATTCCTCGTTACGTTGATACCTTTGAGGAAGAAGAACCTATTGATTTGCAAGCAGAGTTTAAAGCGTTGGCACAATTGCAAGAAGAAGCAAAGGCTATTGACGGAAAATTGGCGGCGTATTTTAAAGAGCTTGGGATAACAGAAAATTTTTATGATGGTATACCAACACTTGGGAAAAATCTTATGAGTGGTAAGTTACGTTTTAAAGATGAAAATGGTAAAGACTTTCCTGATTGGGAAGAGAAGAAGTTTGACCTCACAGGCATTGGAGCAAATGATATTATCGAGCGCGTTGGTTTGCGTGTAAAGGGCAACAACAACGACTATCAGCTTTATGTAGGTAAACTCGAAATCAACGACAACAGCGTTGTTACACCAGCAGAAGTTAAAGACCTGATTGCAGAGGTCAAGATGGAGACCAAAGAGTCTATGTCATTGAAACTTCACTGGGATGTTGATGCTCAGGCTGTAACACGTGCTAAATGGGGCTTGGTTTACAACGACGAAGCAAATATCGACCACTTCGAGGTGCTTTACAAGGTGGGTGAAGACGGTAAGGTTGCATTGGTAGGTACAACATCACAGTGGGCTACATTCGTTGGCAACATTGAGTTCGAGAGCGCAGACGACGTTCCATACATTGGTATACGTTCAGTATCTACGGACCT
>CALCHC010000056.1 GCA_937901335.1 uncultured Phascolarctobacterium sp.
AAACCTTCCAAAAATATTTGACTAAGGGGACTATTGAAGTTGCGCCTCTTGCATATATGCGTGGTCGAACTTTGAACGATTCCTTCATTATATTAGACGAAGCCCAAAATACCACTCCGGAACAAATGAAGATGTTTTTAACACGCTTCGGTTTTGGCAGTAAAATGGTTATTACAGGCGATATTACCCAAATTGACTTGCCCGGTGGCAAGACCAGTGGTTTGAAAGATGCTTCTAAAATTTTGAAAGACGTTCCTGGAATTGGCATTGTGAACTTTAGTGGTCAAGACGTTGTGCGTCACGAAATCGTTGGCTCCATTATCAAAGCTTACGAAAATTTTGAGAAACGTCAAAAAGCGGAGGAACAAGCATGATTATCTGCATGGAAAATGCTCAAGACAAAATTGCCTTGGGCGAATATTTAGAAAAACGTTTGCAAGACGGTTTGAACGCCGTAGCAAAATTGCATGATTTAGATGATATGACTGAAGTAGATATCACCATTGTAGATGATGAAGAGATTCACCAATTGAATCGCGATTATCGTAATGTGGATAGACCTACCGACGTTTTAAGCTTTGCTTTAGATGAAGATGATGAAGATGAACCTGAGCTTATGGAAGGACAACCTCACCTTTTGGGCGACATCATCATTTCTGCAGAAACTGCTACTCGTCAGGCAGAAGAATTTGGTCATGGTTTAGAGCGTGAAATTGTGTACCTTGCAGTGCACGGCTTACTGCATCTTTTAGGTTATGACCATATGGTTGAAGAAGATAAGGTTATTATGCGTGCTAAAGAAGAAGAAGCTTTGAGCGCAATTAATCTTTCTGAAGAGAACTTCAAATGATGGATAAAGAATTATTAGAAGCTGCTTTAGTTGCAAGAGAACGTGCTTACGCGCCTTACTCTAAATTTTTAGTGGGCGCTGCTGTGCGTGCAGAAAGCGGCAAAATTTATACAGGCTGTAATATTGAAAATGCATCCTACGGTTTAACTGTATGTGCAGAACGCAACGCACTGTTTAATGCAGTTGGGGCAGGGGAACGGAAGTTTACTGCTCTTTGCGTAGTGGGTGATACGGAAGAACCTATCTCTCCCTGTGGTGCGTGCCGACAAGTTATGGCAGAATTCAAAGTGCCTTGCATCATCTTGGCAAATCTTCAAGGTGATGTAAAAGAATATACTTTGGAAGAACTTCTGCCTTATGGCTTTACTTTGTAATAGATTGGAGTTGATTATCATAGATAAGCATTATTCTGGTTTTGCGGCAATCGTTGGTCGTCCTAATGTTGGTAAATCTACCTTAACTAATGGCTTGATTGGCGAAAAAATTGCCATCATGTCCGATAGACCGCAAACTACTCGAAATAAAATCATGTGCATCTTAAATACTGATAATGCACAAATCATGTTCCTGGATACTCCCGGTATTCATAAACCCCATCACAAATTGGGCGAATACATGGTGCGTACCGCAGAAAGCACCTTGAAAGAAGTTGACGTTATCCTTTTCGTAATTGACGTAAGCGAAAAACGTGGTGCTGGTGAAAATTATATTCTGGAGCTTTTGCAAAAGGTTAAAACTCCGGTAATCCTTGTTGCTAATAAGATTGATAAGCTGCAAGATAAGAGCAAGCTGTTCAACATTATCAATGAATACACTGCGCTGTATAACTTTGCTGCTGTTGTACCTGTTTCCGCTTTGGAAGATACAGAGTTCCCCGGTCTAGTAGCAGAAATTACCAAGCATTTGCCGGAAGGTCCGGACTATTTCCCCGATGACATGATTACCGACCAACCGGAACGTGTTATTGCCGCGGAAATGATTCGTGAAAAAGTTTTGCGTTCTACCCGCGACGAAGTGCCTCACTCCATCGCAGTAGAAGTTGACGAATTTAAAGTGCGTGAAAACGAAGACGTGTACATTCGCGCAACCATCTTCGTAGAACGTGAATCTCAAAAAGGTATCGTAATTGGTGCTAAAGGTAGCTTGCTGAAGAAGATTGGTCAACAAGCTCGTAAAGATATTGAAGCTTTGCTTGGTTGCAAAGTATTCTTAGAACTGTGGGTTAAGGTTAAAGCTGACTGGCGTAATAAAGATAAAGCTTTGAAGCAATTTGGTTATAACGATTTCTAATTTGCTCAAAGCATAGGAAGTGCTGTATGAGTAATGATTTTCGTGATGATGCAATTGTATTACATGTAAAAAATTGGCAGACTGCGGATAAGTACGCGGTCTGCTTTACTCGTGAGCACGGAAAAATTCGCTTTATAATTTATGGTGGACGCTATCCAAAAAATGTGGCAGGTCGTTTGCTGCAACCCTTCGCTCAACTTAGTTTGGAAGTAGTTACCGGACAACGGATTGATAAACTGAAAAACTGCGAGCTTTTGGAAATGCCCCAAGCCTTTGATTTTAAGCAAATGGCTTACGCAGCAGTAGTAACGGAACTGACCGCAGTATTTACGGAAGATCATCAACCGCAACCGGAAGTTTATGAACTGCTTGAAGAAACCTTAAAGCTTTTACGAGAACGCAATCCTCGTATTGTAGTGCTTTCCTTTGCACTAAAGCTTTTGGAATTGGTAGGGCTTTTGCCCCAAGTGGAAGCTTGTGGTGTGTGCGGTTGCACTATCGGTGAAGAAGATGCTTGGTTTAGCCCGCTACAAGGTAGTGCAATTTGTAAAGATTGTCATAATCCCAGTGGAGAGGAAAAATTTAGCTTTGGTACTTCTAAATTGTTCAAGCATCTTAAAAATTTAGACTTCCAAAATCCTGCTCCTTTTTCCATTAAGGGTGGGGATTTGATGGAATTGGAAGCTATCCTTTATAAATTTATAATGTTCCAAACAGATAAACCGTTGAATAGCATTAACTTCCTGTCGCAGATGGGAATGTAACGATAGGTAAACGCCCCGTTCATTGTGAACGGGGCGTTTTTGAATACGAGTTCTAATACTTGTTCCATATTGTTGTTATTTCTCCTTTTAATTTTTTTAATTACTCCACCCGTCAGTGCTACGCACTGCCACCCTCCTCAGGAGGAGGGCTTCTCCTAATTTCAGTTAAGAGAAGGCTCCCTCTTGAGGGAGCTGTCGCTTCAGCGACTGAGGGAGTTGGTGTTGTTCCGCGCGGCTCTGTTTGCACCTCTCACTCTTATAGTGGGGTCAAAAATAGCAAATCGGCAAAAATGACTTAAAAAAATTTTTTGTTTTGCTCAAATTTGCCGTTTTAGAGAAAAACGACTCACTATAAGGGTGAGATTTCTTTTTTACTCTCCTTCTTTTATAAAATTTTCTTCCTCTCGTTTTTTCTTTGCCTGTATCAAGCAAAGCTATAAGCTTTG
>CALCHC010000057.1 GCA_937901335.1 uncultured Phascolarctobacterium sp.
AGGCTAGAGTTGAAGGTGGTAATTATATCACTACAGGAGAAACTCCAAGTGTTGTTGATAGTCAATATGTAGTATCTGGTGGTAAGTGGGATATGGTTATTGGCGGTCATTATGTTCAAAACATAAAAACTGTCGATACAAATGTTAGTGTTAATTCTACAAACGTGACAATTACTGGTGGTGAAGTAGAACAAGTAATTGGTGGTACTGCTGGTACTGATAATAAGAATTTAAATCATGCTTGGACTGGTTCTTCTAATTTGACAATTACTGGTGGCAAATTTGGTGCTGAAACTACAACTGCATCAGACAATGCTCCGGAATTCTTAGTTATCGGTGGTGACTTAATTAAATATAAAGACGACAGTGCTAGTACACTAAAAGGTGCCTCTACTATTCAAGACGTAAATACTAACATCAGTGGCGGCACATTTAATTCTGCAATTTTTGGTGGCAGTGCTGCTATACAATATTATGGTGATGGTAATCATCCTGAAGGTAGTGGTATTGATGTAAATGTTGCTAATGCTACTACTACAATTACTGGTGGTACTTTTAATCATGTTATTGCTGCAGGTGGCTTGGCTTATGGTGGACTTAGCTCCTCTACTGTAGGTAAAGCAGTTTTAAATATTTCTGGTGCTGATACTAAAATTAACTGTGATATCTATGCAGGTGGTTTGTCTGGTGGCTTAGGTGTTGGCCCTGATGTAGTAAAGTCTAATACCGTGAATAATGCCGAAATTAATATTGAAAATGTTAATGTAAAAAATGTTTATGGTACTAGTGGTGTAATTAATTTTGCAGACAACAAATGGAATTACTCACAAAGTTATGATGGCGAGAATAAAGGACAAGCTGTTGATACCACCCTTACTCTCACCAACGTTAAAGCTGAAACTGTAGATATTCAAGAAGGCTCCGTAACTTTGTCTGCTACTGAAGATGGTGAAACTAAAATTCAAACTTTGAAAACTGGTTCTGATGTTACCGTTTCTATGGTAGCTGATAGTGCTACAACTGATGCTTTGAGTGGCGATGCAAAAGCTTTCAAAGAAAAAATTACCATTACCGATGCTTATGATGGCTATGAAAAAGTTGAAGGCAAAATGAATGCAGGTGACATTGTTGGTGATGTTACTTTTAAACTTGACGCTGAAGGTAATGTTATTGAAGGTAGCGTAGTTGAAAAAGCACATGAAGGTAATGCAAGTGTAGCTCATATGGCTAATATTGCTTTGATGTCTTGGCGTGCAGAAACCAACGATATGAATAAACGTATGGGTGAACTGCGTAATGCTAATGGTGAATATGGCGTTTGGGCTCGTATGGTTGGTGGCGAAGATGAATTCAAAAACGCTACATATGAATACACTCAATATCAATTAGGCTATGACGAAAAACTGAGCATTGATCCTTCTTGGACTGTTGGTGTAGCATTGAGCTATACTGATGGCGAAAGCAACTTTGGTCAAGGCAGTGGTGAAAACACTCATAAAGGATTGTCCGTATATGGTAGCAAATTGAATGATGACGGTAGCTTCATTGATTTGATTGCTAAATATTCTCGCCTTGAGCATGACTTAACTATTGATGGCGATAAAGGTGATTACAGCACTAACGGTTATAGCGTAAGTGCTGAATATGGCAAACGTTTCGAACAAGGCAATGGTATGTGGATTGAACCGCAAGTTGAATTGACCTATGGTAAAGTCAAGAGCGCAGAATATAAACTTGGAACTAAAACTGTTAGCCAAGATGCAATGGAAAGCTTAGTAGGTCGTATTGGTTTTAGCCTTGGTAAAGATATTAAAGACGGTAACGTATATGCTCGTGCATCTTACCTCTATGATTTCGAAGGTGAAACTAATGTTGCATTTGCAAATGGTGCTTCCAGAAACTTTGAATATGACCTCGGTGGTGGCTGGTTTGAAGTTGGCGTAGGCGCTAACATTAATTTGTCCAAAGCAACTTATATCTATGCTGACGTAGAAAAAACCTTTGGTGGCGAAGTTGACACCAACTGGCAATGGAACTTGGGCGTACGCTACAGCTTCTAATAACTTCATAAACTAAATAATAAAAGGCTCTGCATTTGCAGAGCCTTTTTTGTATGTTTCACTTAGAATTCACGTGGATTTCACAACATCGCGAAATAAAAATGGGAGTTTTGAATTTTTCCTCGAAGCATTTATTTAAGTCGTAATTACGATAAAATATTGAGAGGAGAATATATATGTTGATTAATGATTTTGAGTACATAAAGGTCTTGGAAAACATTAAAAAAGAAATTGCAACGGCGCAATATCGTGCAAGTATAAGTGTGAATGTAGAAATGTTGTTATTGTATTATGATATTGGATGTATAATTAATTCTCACAAGGCGTGGGGAAATAAGTTTGTTGAGAATCTTGCATTAGATTTACGGATGGCGTTTCCGAATGTTAGAGGCTATTCAGCTAGAAATCTAAAGTATATGGCGAAATATGCTCTTGCATATCCTGAACGAGAATTTGTGCAAACAGTGTCTGCACAAATTCCTTGGTCTCACAATGTAGCGATTTTAGAAAAAGTTAAAGAATTAGATGAAAGAATTTGGTATATACAAAAAACTTCGGAAAATGGTTGGTCTCATAGTGTGTTAATTCATCAAATTGAGAGTGGTCTTTATCAAAGACAAGTTTTAGCTAATAAAGTTTCTAACTTCGAAAATAGATTACCTTCTCCACAAAGTGAATTAGCAGTTCAAACGATGAAAGATCCCTATGTTTTTGATTTTATTCAATTAAGAGAAGAAATGTTAGAACGAGATATTGAGGAAGCCTTGATTAAGGATGTTACAAAGTTGTTGTTAGAATTGGGTACTGGTTTTGCTTTTCTTGGGAACCAATATCGTTTGAATATTGGTGGGGAGGATTTTTATATTGACTTATTATTTTATAATTTGAATTTGCGTTGCTATGTAGTAATTGAATTGAAGACTGGTGAGTTTAAGCCAGAATATGTTGGACAACTTAATTTTTATTTATCAGCAATTGATGCCAATCTGAAAACAGAACAAGATAATTCTGCGATTGGTTTATTGTTATGTAAAAATAAGAATAATATTGTAGCTGAATATTCTTTGAAAGATATATCTAAACCTATTGGGGTCAGCGAATATAAAATTACTAATAATCTCCCTGATGAATTTGAAAAACAGTTGCCTTCTATCGAGGATATTCAGCGTCGTATAAAGTGAAAAAGAGGCGTTTGAAAAATGAAATAAGCTACCTTTACAGGTAGCTTATTTATTATAACTAGATTGATAGTAAAATATTTCATACAACAAAAAAACCTGTCCTCTTTCGAGAACAGGTCAGCTTGTAAAATAAATAAGTGCACGCGCGTAAACTTATTTCTCAATCAATTAGCCCATAGCGTTGATTTTTTTAGCAAGTCTGGATTTTTTGCGAGCTGCAGCATTTTTGTGGATAATGCCTTTGCGAGCTGCTTTATCGATCAAACCGGAAGCAGTAGCGAAAGTAACTTTTGCGTCTTCTTGAGCACCAGCTTCAGTCAAAGCAACTACTTTACGAGAAGCGTTACGGAGAGCAGCTTTCATCGGAGCGTTTTTAGCACGACGTTCTGCATCGGTTTTTACACTGCGGATAGAAGATTTAATGTTCGGCAACTGAATTCACCTCCTGACTTTTTCTGTACTGAAATATTCTAACACAATGTTCCCCGTTATGCAAGGTTTCTGTGAAAAAAATTTAAATAATATTGTGGAGAAGAAGTGGTAAGAACACAATGGGTGGTACTTTTTATCGTAGACAGTACTTGCTTTGTAATGTTATAATAATCTGTACTGAAAAAATAATTATTAAAACTTTTTACATAAAGGAGCTTACGATGGATCAAAGCAAAATCCGCAATTTTTCTATTATTGCCCATATCGACCATGGCAAGTCCACTTTAGCTGACAGATTGATTGAATACACCGGCACTCTTTCCAAACGTGAAATGGAAGAACAAATTCTCGACTCTATGGATTTGGAACGTGAACGTGGTATTACCATTAAAGCGCAAGCTGTGCGTAGTATTTATAAAGCACGTGACGGCGAAGAGTATATGCTCAACTTTATCGATACCCCCGGTCACGTAGACTTTACCTATGAAGTTTCTCGTGCTTTGGCTGCGTGCGAAGGTGCGCTCTTAGTAATTGACTCTACCCAAGGTATTGAAGCACAAACTTTGGCTAACGTATACTTGGCGTTGGACAACGACTTGGAAATTATCCCCGTTGTAAATAAAATTGACCTTCCCAGTGCTGACCCTGACCATGTTAAAAAAGAAGTTGAAGACGTTATTGGTATTGACGCTTCTGACGCAGTACTCTGCAGTGCGAAAACCGGTATTGGCATTGAAGATGTATTGGAAGCAATCGTAGCGAAAGTTCCTGCTCCCAATGGTGATCCTGAAAAACCGCTCAAGGCATTGGTGTTCGACTCCAAGTTTGACGCATATAAAGGCGTAGTGCTTTATGTACGCGTAATTGATGGTAGCATCAAAAAAGGTATGAAGATTCGCATGATGGCAACCGGTGCTGAATTTGATGTAACTGAAGTTGGTTACTTCAAACCCGGTCTTGTTAACGTAGATTCTTTGGAAGTAGGTCAAGTAGGTTTCTTTGCTGCTTCTATTAAAAATGTAAAAGATGCTCGTGTTGGTGATACTGTTACCGATGCTAACAATCCTGCTCCGGCAGCACTCCCCGGTTATCGCAAAGCTACTCCGATGGTATTCTGCGGTCTTTATCCTGTAGAAAACTCCGACTATGACAACTTGCGTGATGCTTTGGAAAAACTTCAACTGAACGACGCATCCTTGGTGTTTGAACCGGAAACCTCCATCGCATTGGGTTTCGGCTTCCGTTGCGGTTTCTTGGGCTTGCTTCACATGGATGTTATCAAAGAACGCTTGGAACGCGAATACGGTTTGGCACTTATTACCACTGCTCCTAACGTAATTTACGAAGTGTTCCGTACTAACGGTGATGTTGAAATGGTAGATAATCCGGCGCACTTCCCTGAACCGACTGTTATCGACCACGTTGAAGAACCTTTCGTAAATGCAACCATCATTGTTCCCAAAGACTATGTTGGTGCTGTTATGGAACTTAGCCAAGAAAAACGCGGTGAATATGAAAATATGACTTATCTTGATGAAAGTCGTGTA
Organism: uncultured Phascolarctobacterium sp.; assembly: GCA_937901335.1. Lineage (GTDB taxonomy): Bacteria > Bacillota > Negativicutes > Acidaminococcales > Acidaminococcaceae > JAHHUH01. Next base: position 5,221 of record CALCHC010000057.1, read on the forward strand.
ATGATTCACTATGCACTTCCCTTGAGTGAAATTATCTATGACTATTTTGATAGATTGAAATCCACAACTCGTGGTTATGCTTCTTTGGACTACGAACTTTGCGGTTATCGCGCTTCTAATCTGGTTAAAGTTGATATCCTGCTCAACGGTGACCAAGTTGACGCACTTTCTGCAATCGTACATCGCGACAAAGCACAAGTACGCGGTCGTCAATTGGTAGAAAAATTGCGTAGCCTGATTCCTCGCCAAATGTTTGAAATTCCTGTTCAAGCTGCTATCGGTAATAAAGTTATCGCTCGTGAAAACGTACGCGCAATGCGTAAAGACGTATTGGCTAAATGTTATGGCGGTGACATCAGCCGTAAACGTAAGCTGCTTGAAAAACAAAAAGAAGGCAAAAAACGCATGAAACAAGTTGGGTGCGTGGAGTTGCCGCAAGAGGCTTTCATGGCAATCCTTAAAATGGACTAATTTAAAACTCGTTATAAGCACCGTTATGCTTTGTCGCAATTTATTCGCTTGCTCGACGTACGCTTAGTACGCCTTCGCTGCACGAATTGCATTGCTTCGCGCCTTCCGGTACTTCTAACGAGTTTTCGTTTTATCAAAGAAGTTGGTAATATAATGAAAGAATATAATCAAATTCAAGCCACCTACATCCACACGCCCTTCTGTGTGCAAAAGTGTTTGTATTGCGACTTCGCTTCCTACGCTTGTCGTGATACTAATATAATGAAGGAATATGCTCAAAGTGTGTGTCGTGAAATCGCCAGTGGTGGGGCAGTAAAGCTGCCTGTAAATCCACAAGCTACCATTTATTTTGGTGGCGGCACTCCTTCTACACTTCCTATTGAGTGTATTGCACAGATTGTAGGTGCGTTAAAAGAACATAAATATTGGCAAGAGCCTGCGGAAGCAACCATCGAAGTAAATCCCGGTACTGCAGATTTGGAAAAGCTCAAGGCTTTGCGAAGTTTAGGTTTTGACCGTATTAGTTTTGGTGTGCAATCTTTAAACGATAGTGAGCTTAAAACTATTGGTCGGATTCATTCTGCACAGGAAGCATTGCAGTCAATCGCTTGGGCTAAAGAGGCTGGATTCAATCGTATCAGTGCGGATTTAATTTATGGTTTGCCTGGTCAAACTTTGACAAGCTTGCGTAATACTTTGGAAGAGCTTACTGCTACAGGTATTGAGCACGTTTCAGTTTATGGTTTGATTGTGGAAGAAAGCACTCCGCTTTGTACTCTTATTAATGAAGGAAAGTTGAGCTTGCCGGACGAAGATACTGCTGCTGATATGTATGAGTTTGTGCAAAACTTTTTGAAAGAGCAAGGCTTCGAGCGTTATGAAATTTCTAACTACGCTAAAAATGGACAGTACTCCAAGCATAACTTAGTGTATTGGAAGTACCAACCTTATGCTGCCTTTGGAGCAGCTGCTTGTGGTTTTGACGGAAGCTCTCGTTTTACAGCAAGTGAAGTTGTTTCGGAATACATTAACCAAACTCAAGCTGCTGTTATATATAATGAAGAAAACCTTTCAAATGAAGAACTCTTAGGTGAGTTTATGTTCATGGGTTTACGCAAGACAAGCGGTGCAAATTTGCGTGAAGCTCGTGAGCGTTTTGGAATTGATGTTATGGAACACTTTGCTTCCGAAATGGAACCTTTCTTCCAAAAAGGAATGCTCGCTTACGATTCTGAAAAAGAGGTTCTGTATTTGACAGAAGCTGGTATGGAATTAGGCAATCTTATCTTTGAAATATTTGTAACAATTTGAGCACTTTCCCTAAAATCTTGTTGACAAGGTTTGGGGGAGGTGCTATTCTTATATCAGATGTTAGCACTCTAACAAAATGAGTGCTAACAAAAACTGAGGTGGGAATATGTTAAATGACAGAAAGAAAAAAATTCTCCAGCTTATCATAGAGGATTATATTTCTACTGCCGAACCGGTAGGCTCCAGAACTATCGCCCGCAAGTATGATTTAGGCATTAGCCCTGCAACCATCCGCAATGAAATGAGCGATTTGGAATTGCTTGGTTATCTTGAACAGCCGCATACTTCTGCAGGTCGCATACCTTCTGCACAGGCGTACCGTTTTTATGTAGATTCCCTTATTGAACCCGGTTCTTTAACTGATAATGATATGGCGCTCATAAACGGTTGGTACAAGGAACGTCGTCGTAGCATCGATGATATCTTCCAATCTACTGCGAAGATTCTTTCTCGTATGACTCAAAACGTATCCATGGTACTTGCCAATAAAGATACCAGCGCTGTTTTTCGTTACATAAAATTTTTGCCCTTAGACAACACTCATGCAATTTTGTGCATCGTTACTGATGACGGTAACATTGATAACTGTGTAGTAGAAATTCCTTTGGGAATGCGTCCTGAGGAAATGGATTACTTAGCAGGTAGAATCAGCAGGGTGCTTGAAGGCAAAGAGCTTTCCGAAATTAGTGATGAACTTTTAAGTGCGTTGCACATGGATGTGGCAGAAGATAAAGTACTCTTTACTTCTTTCCTGCAAGCCATTAAACGTATGAACCGCAAGCAAAACGAGCAAAGAGTTTTCCTTGGTGGTACTAAGCAGCTGCTTAATCAACCAGAGTTCCGCGATGTGGAAAGAGTTAAGAGCCTACTGGGTATATTAGAGGAAGAAAAGGTTGTACGCGACCTTTTAGTTGCTGGAGAAGATAGTGGTTTGAAAATCACTATTGGTACAGAAAATAAATTTACCGGTATTCAAGATTGCAGTATGGTACAAGCTACCTACCGCTTGAATGGTAAGATTGTAGGAACCATGGCGGTACTTGGCCCCACTCGTATGGAGTACGGCAAAGTAATTACCGTAATGGACTACTTGCATAAGTATTTAAAAACAATGTTTGAACAAGATAAAGAATAGGAGGAAGCGTTTTGCAACAGGAAGAGATTAAAGAAACCACAACTGAAGAAACTTCCGCCAATGAACAAGAGGTAAGGGAAGAGGCTACCGCTGAAGAAGCTACTGAAGCTGCAGAAGAAAAAGTAGAAGTGGTAGACGAAAAAGATGAAAAAATTACCGAGCTGAATAACCGCTTGATGCGTTTGCAAGCTGATTTCGACAACTTCCGTCGTCGTACTCAAGGTGAAAAAGAACAACTCTCCGGTTTCGTTACCGCAGGTGTTGTTGGCAAGTTCTTGAAAGTACTTGATAACTTTGAAAGAGCGGAAGCTAGCGCAGAAAAAACTTCTGATTTAGAAAGCCTTTTGACTGGTCTGAAACAAATCCGCCGTCAATTTGAAGATGCTTTCAAAGAATTGGGCGTTGAAGAAATCGTAGCACAAGATGCTAAATTTGATCCCAATCTGCATGAAGCTGTAATGCGTGGTCAAAATCCTGATATGGAAGATGAAACCATCGATATGGTTTTTGAAAAAGGCTACAAGTTGAAAGACCGCGTAATTCGTCATAGTAAAGTTAGAGTTATCTCTAATGAATAAATAGTTAAAAATTAAACTACAATAAATTTGAAGTGTATTCTTAGGAGGAATAAAACATGTCTAAAGTAATTGGTATTGACTTAGGTACTACTAACTCTGTTGTTGCTGTTATGGAAGGTGGCGAACCTACCGTTATCACTAACCAAGAAGGTAGCCGCTTGACCCCGTCCGTAGTTGGCTTCTCCAAAAATGGTGAACGCCTTGTTGGTCAATTGGCAAAACGCCAAGCTGTTTCCAACCCGGACAGAACTGTAAGCTCTATTAAACGTCATATGGGTACTTCCTATAAAGTAGAAATCGACGGCAAAAAATACTCTCCGGAAGAAATTTCCGCAATGGTATTGCAAAAATTGAAAGGTGACGCAGAAAAATACTTGGGCGAAACCGTAACCCAAGCTGTAATCACCGTTCCTGCATACTTCTCCGATAGCCAACGTCAAGCTACTAAAGACGCTGGTAAAATCGCTGGTCTCGAAGTATTGCGTATCATCAACGAACCTACCGCAGCAGCTCTTGCTTACGGTATCGACAAAACCGACGACCACACCGTTCTGGTATATGACCTTGGCGGCGGTACCTTCGACGTATCCATCCTCGAAATGGGCGATGGCGTATTCGAAGTATTGGCTACCAACGGCGACACCCACTTGGGCGGCGACGACTTCGACCAAAAAATCGTTGATTGGCTGGTTTCCGAATTCAAAAAACAAGAAGGCATTGACCTTTCCAACGATAAAATGGCTATGCAACGTTTGCGCGAAGCAGCTGAAAAAGCAAAAATCGAATTGTCCGGCGTGTTGACCACTAACATCAACCTGCCCTTCATCACTGCTGGTGCTGACGGCCCGAAACACTTGGATATGGACTTGACTCGTGCTAAATTTGAAGAAATGACTTCCGATTTGGTAGAGCGCACTATGGGCCCCACCCGTCAAGCAATGGCTGACGCTGGCCTTTCCGCAAGCGATATCCAAAAAGTAATTTTGGTTGGCGGTTCTTCTCGTATCCCCGCTGTTCAAGAAGCAATCAAAAAATTCATCGGTAAAGAACCTCATCGTGGCGTAAATCCGGACGAATGTGTAGCAATCGGCGCCGCTATCCAAGCAGGCGTATTGGCTGGTGAAGTTAAAGACGTATTGCTCCTGGACGTAACTCCGTTGTCCTTGGGTATCGAAACTTTGGGTGGCGTATTCACCAAAATTATCGACCGCAACACCACTATCCCGACTTCCAAAAAACAAGTATTCTCCACTGCAACTGATAACCAACCTTCCGTTGATATCCATGTATTGCAAGGTGAACGCGAAATGGCAGCAGACAACAAAACTCTCGGCCGTTTCGAATTGGGCGGTATCCCCGCAGCTCCCCGTGGTGTACCCAAAATCGAAGTTGCTTTCGACATCGATGCTAACGGTATCGTAAACGTAAGCGCTAAAGATCTTGGCACTGGCAAAGAACAAAAAATCACCATCACTTCTTCCGGTTCCTTGAACAAAGACGAAGTTGAAAGAATGGTTAAAGAAGCAGAAGCTAACGCTGAAGCTGATAAAAAACGTAAAGAAAGCGTAGAAGTTCGTAACCAAGCTGACAGCCTGCTCTATCAAGCAGAAAAAACCTGCAAAGATATGGAAGGTAAAGGCAAAGACGAATTGATTTCCAAAGTTAAAGCTGCAATGGATACCTTGAAAGAATCCATGAAAGGCGAAGATTTGGAAAAAATCAAAGCTGATACCGAAGCTTTGACCAAACCGTTGTATGAACTTTCCGCTGAACTCTACAAAGAAACTGAAGCTGCTAAAGGTGCAGGCGAAGAAGCTGGCGCTAAAGCTGCAGACGATGATGTAGTAGATGCAGAAGTAGTTGACGACAAAAAATAATTAAATTTAGGATGGTGTAAACTTTGAGTAAAAGAGATTATTACGAAGTCCTGGGTGTGTCTAAAACAGCTACCCAAGATGAGCTGAAAAAAGCATACCGCAAACTGGCACGTAAATATCATCCTGATTTGAATAAAGACAACGAGGAAGCTGCAGAAAAGTTTAAAGAATGTAATGAAGCTTATAGCGTTCTTTCTGACGACCAAAAACGCGCCCAATATGACCAATTCGGTCATGCTGCCTTCGAAAATGGCGGCATGGGCGGCGGTGGCGGCTTTGGTGGAGCAGGTGGTTTTGGAGGCTTCGGCGGCAGTGGCATGGAAGACATTTTCGATATGTTCTTCGGTGGTCAAGGCGGTCGTGGCGGTAGCAGAGCTAAAACCGGTCCCCAACGCGGTGCTGACCTGCGCTTCGATTTGGAAATTACCTTTGAAGAAGCTGCTTTTGGTTTGGAAAAAGAAATCAACTTGTACCGTGATGAAACTTGCGACCATTGCCATGGCGAAGGTGCTGAACCCGGTTCTAAGGTAGAATCTTGTCCCGAATGTAATGGTACCGGTTATGTACGCTTCACTCAAAATACTATGTTCGGTCAAATGGTTAACGAACGTCCTTGCTCCAGATGTAAGGGCGAAGGCAAAATCATTAGCGAACCCTGTAAAGAATGTCGCGGCAAAGGTACTGTAAAACGTAACAAGAAACTGAAAGTTAAAATCCCTGCTGGTGTGGATAACGGTTCTCGCCTGCGTGTATCCGGTGAGGGTGAAGCAGGTGCTAAGGGCGGTCCTAACGGTGATTTGTACGTTTACTTGTACGTGAAGCCTCATAAGTTCTTTGAACGTGATGGTACTACTGTATTGTGCGAAGTTCCCATTAACATTGTTCAAGCTACCTTGGGTGCGGACATCAAAGTTCCTACTTTAGATGGTCAAGTTACCATGAAAGTTCCTGAAGGTACTCAACCTGGCAAAGTGCTGCGCTTGAAAGGCAAAGGTATTCCGAGCCTGCGTGGTGGCAGCCGTGGCGACCAATTAGTACGCATCAAGGTTGTTGTTCCTACCAAGCTTAGCGATAAACAAAAGGATGCTTTACGCAAGTTTGCTGACATTAGCAAAGACAATATTAACCCCGAAGAAAAAAGCTTCATGGATAAAGTGAAGGACTTCTTCAAATAAGTTAAATAGGCCAAAATAAAATAGAC
>CALCHC010000058.1 GCA_937901335.1 uncultured Phascolarctobacterium sp.
TTGTTAGGGAACCATTTTACCAGAGTAGATACGGGAGTGATATAACCAGTACCCAAACCGATACCACCGATTACGCCATAGAACAGGTACATCAAGGTCAAACTATGTTGGGTGAGGGCGAAAGCAGTACCAAACATGCCCAAACAAAAAAATGTAGCAGAAACAAGACCACTGCGACGCGGGCCATATTTCTCTACATAGCTACCTAAAAAGCCTGCGGAAAGTCCCAAGAATAAAATTGCCAGTGAAAATGTCCAAGTAACGTCTTTGAGTGAGAAGCCCATTGCTTCCATGATAGGCTTGGTCAGAACGCTCCAAGCGTAAACGCTACCGATACAAATGTGAATGCCAATTGCGGATAAGGCGATGAGCCATTTATTCTTAGTTTGTTGCATTGTGATTACCTCTCTTTATCATAATAATGAGTAAGATGGCACTTGCCGCCCTTAAAAACAAAAATCGCCCGGGCTCAAGTGCTTGCCCAGACGGTCGGCTAAATCACAATACAGAACACGTGGTAAACTCCACTTAATCCGTCAGTGCTGTATTGCTCTATTAAGTTATGCCTTTATTATAACGGATTTCGTGTGGTTGTCAAGTTGTTTTCAAAAGTTATTTAATCGATATGTTGTGCATTGCAATTGTTCGTTATACTAAATATTGTAAAGTGAGTGAGGGACGTAAATTAATAAAGAGGTTCCAGAGAAGAAGCATATTGTGTATTCCAAGCAACGATTCGAAAAAAACTGTGATATTTTCAAACTAAAGGGAGCGTCGCGTTTGAGTGTTGCGGTAATATCAATATGCTTCTAATGAATTTGTATTGACATATATGGGCAGAAATTGATAATATGTATAAGTAACAAAATACCGTAAATGCTATGAAGGAAAGGTCTTTTGCAAGGCGGAGCTTTTAGAGAAACGGCGGTTGGTGCAAGCCGTAGCGAGGTAGCGAGAGATGTAGTTCCAGAGCAGCTTTATTGAAATAGTAGTAGGTAAAGTCGTCAGCGCACGTTACGCGCATTGAGTGCTCGATACTTTGTATCGGGAAAATAGGTGGTACCGCGTTAATTCGTCCTGTTCGTAAAGAACAGGCTTTTTTATTTTGGAAGGAGATTTAGAGTATGTGCGAACAACAAGAACACAACATCCCTAAAGTTTATGACCCTGCTTCCGTTGAGAAGAAATGGTATAAATATTGGGAAGACAATGGTTATTTCCATGCAGAAGTTGAAGAAGGCAAAGATGCATTCAGTATCGTAATTCCGCCTCCGAATATCACTGGTCAATTACATATGGGTCACGCATTGGACAACACCCTGCAAGATATTTTGATTCGTTGGCATCGTATGATGGGTCACAACACCTTGTGGATGCCCGGCTATGACCATGCAGGCCTTGCTACCCAAATTAAAGTAGAAGAAGTAATCAAAAAAGAAGAAAACAAAACTCGTTATGACCTTGGTCGTGAAGAGTTCTTGAAACGCGTTTGGATTTGGAAAGACCAATATGGCGATCGCATCATCAACCAATTGAAATGCTTGGGCGTTTCTTGCGACTGGGATCGTAAACGCTTTACTATGGATGAAGGCTGTTCTCAAGCTGTACGCGAAGTATTCTGCTCTTTGTACGAAAAAGGCCTCATTTATAAAGGCACCCGTATTACCAACTGGTGCGTAAACTGCAACACCGCTTTGAGTGATATCGAAGTAGAACATAAAGACGACGCAGGTAACCTCTGGTACATTCAATACCCCGTTGTTGAAGAAGAAGGTACTTTCCTGACCATTGCTACCACCCGTCCTGAAACCATGCTTGGCGATACCGCAGTAGCAGTTAATCCGGAAGATCCTCGTTATGGTCACTTGGTTGGCAAACATTTGCGTCTTCCCATCACTGACCGCATTATCCCCATCATCGCTGATAGCTATGTAGATTTGGAATTCGGTACCGGCGCAGTAAAAATTACTCCGGCACATGACCCCAACGACTACGAAATGGGTATCCGTCATAAATTACCCAGCATCGTTGTTATCGGCATGAACGGTATGATGACTGAAGAAGCTGGCAAGTATGCAGGCCAAGAACGTTACGAATGCCGTAAAAACTTGGTTAAAGAACTGCAAGAACTTGGCAACCTGGTTAAAATTGAAGAACACGCTCACGCTGTTGGTCACTGCCAACGTTGCGGTAGCGTAGTAGAACCTTTGGTATCTACCCAATGGTTCGTTAAAATGGAACCCCTGGTAAAAGCTGCTGTTGACTGCGTAGAAGACGGTCGCACCAAATTCGTTCCTGAACGCTTTACCAAAACTTACACTGGCTGGATGGAAAATATCCGTGACTGGTGTATCTCCCGTCAAATTTGGTGGGGTCATCGTATTCCCGTTTGGTACTGTGATGAATGTGGCGAAATGCACGCTTCCCGTACCGATTTGACTGCTTGCCCCAAATGCGGCAGCACTAACATTTACCAAGATGAAGACGCTCTGGACACTTGGTTCAGTAGTGCACTCTGGCCGTTCTCCACTATGGGCTGGCCCGAAAAAACTCCGCTCTTAAATCAATTCTATCCCACCAGCGTATTGGTAACCGGCTACGACATCATCTTCTTCTGGGTTGCTCGTATGCTCATCATGGGTATGGAATTCATGAAAGATATTCCCTTCGAAAAAGTATTCATCCACGGTCTTGTTCGTGATAGCCAAGGTCGCAAAATGTCCAAATCCTTGGGCAACGGCATTGACCCGTTGGAAGTTATCGACCAATACGGTGCAGATACCCTGCGCTTCATGCTCATCACCGGTAACACTCCGGGCAATGACATGCGCTTCTATTGGGAACGTGTGGAAGCTACCCGCAACTTTGCTAACAAAATTTGGAATGCTTCCCGCTTTGCATTGATGAACATTGAAGGTTATGACCCCAATGCGAAACTTGCTCCCTACACTTTGGCAGACAAATGGATTCTTTCCCGTTTGCAACATGTATCTAAAGAAGTTACCGACTTGCTTGGCAAATTTGAATTGGGCGAAGCAGGCCGCACCATTTATGACTTCATCTGGGGCGAAGTTTGCGACTGGTACATCGAACTTGCTAAACCTCGTCTTTACAATAAAGAAAACGCTGAAGAACGTGCAACTGCTCAACACGTACTTGCTACCGTTCTTACCAGCGCAATGCAACTCTTGCATCCTTACATGCCCTTCATCACCGAAGAAATTTACCAATGCTTGCCGCACCAAGCAGAAAGCATTATGGTTTCCCAATGGCCCTTCGCTAAAGAAGAACTCATGGACGATGAAGCTGAACGCTTGATGGGTGCAATCATGGACAGCATCAAAGCTATCCGTAACATGCGTGCAGAAGTTAACGTACCGCCCGGAAAGAAAGTTCCTGCAATTCTCCTTGCAGCTGCTGACCTTAAAGAAGGCGTAGAAGCTAACCAAAACTACATCCACCTGATGGGCGCTATTGACGAATTGACCGTATTGGCAGATGACGCTGCTAAACCGGAAAATGCAATGGCTGCAGTAGTAAGCGGTATTGAAGTTTACCTGCCTTTGGCTGGTTTGATTGACGTTGAAAAAGAAAACCAACGCTTGAACAAAGAATTGGCTACCATCGACAAAGAACTGAGCCGTGTAGAAGGCAAACTTGGTAACGCAGGCTTCTTGGCAAAAGCTCCGGCTGACGTTATCGAAAAAGAAAAAGCTAAGGCTGACGAATTGAATGGCAAAAAATCTGCTATTCTTGAACGTCTTGAATACTTGAAAACATTATAATCATTACTCCCTCAGTCACAGCTTTGCTGTGCCAGCTCCCTCTATTAGGGAGCCTTCTCTTAAATCTTGATTAAGGAAAGCCTCCATCTTTGAGGGAGGTGGCATCGCGATAGCGATGACGGAGGGAGTTTCGTTTTTGGAGAACATTTAATTATGAATTACGTTGAAAGCTTAGAATACTTAGACTCTCTCGGTAAATTTGGCATCCAACTGGGTATGGAACGTATCGAAGGTTTGTTGCGCGAACTGGGTAACCCTGAACAACAAATTAAAACCGTTCACGTTACCGGTACCAATGGCAAAGGTTCTGTTAGTAGTATGATTACTAACATCATTCTTGCTGCAGGCTTGAAAGTTGGCAAATTTACTTCTCCTCATCTTGTAAAATACAATGAACGCATTGAATTGAACGGTAAGGACATCAGCGATGAAGACTTTGCAACTGCCATTACTGCTGTAAAAGTTGCGGCAGATAGCATTGTAAAAAAAGGCGTGTGTGAACAACCTACTCAATTTGAAATTTTGACTGCAGCTGCATTCCTCTACTTCCATCTGCAAAAAGTGGATTATGCTGTTATCGAAGTTGGTTTAGGCGGTTTGTGGGATTCCACTAACGTTATTACTCCTGTGGTATCTGTAATTACTAATGTTTCCTTAGACCATACTGATCGTTGCGGTGCAACTGTAGCGCGTATCGCTATGCAAAAAGCAGGCATCATCAAAGAAAAAGTGCCTGTAGTAACTGCTGCTGAAGGCGAAGAAGCACTTGGTCCCATCGTAACCATGGCAATGTTCAAAGAAGCTCCTGTGTATCTTTACGGTAAAGCCTTCTACGGAACAGAAGTTACCAGCTCCATGGATGGTCAAAAATTTACTTTGCATGCTGGCGATTACTACCATTCTGATTACGAAATCAAATTGCCTGGCGAACATCAAATTAAAAATACCAGTGTGGCGATTGTGGCGGCGAAGCTTGTTTCCAAACAAGACCCGCGCATTAACGAAATCGCTCTGCACATGGGTGTAGCAAATACCTTGTGGCCCGGTCGCTTGGAACGTATTGCACAAAATCCTGATTTGATTTTGGATGGTGCTCATAATCCTGACGGTGCGTTGGCTCTCAGAAAAGCTCTTGATAAATACTATCCCGGTAAAAAAGTTCATTTTGTCTTTGGCATGATGGGCGATAAAGATATGACTAATGTTATCCAAACTTTGATTAAGGCAGATGACGTGGTTTATACTGTGCGAGCAGATGGTGGCGCACGTGCTGCTGAAGCAGATGCGTTGGCTACTTTAGTTGGAGCGAACGCAGTAGCTGAAAGCGATTTGCAAACTGCTTACCATAAAGCTTTGGATAAAGCTGGTGAAGATGGAGTTGTTTGTGTATGTGGCAGTCTCTATCTTGTTGGCGAATTTAAGGCAATGCTGCAACGCGAAAAAGAACAATGCCATTAAAGAATTCACCTGGATTTCACAACATCGCGAAAAATAAACTGGCATTATGTGTATTCGTTGATATAATGATTACAGGAAGTGCGTAAGCATTTTCCTACGACATGGTACTGCGAAACACTATCTCCTCGTTTCGTGGAAAATTTAAGACGAGAAGCATTAGGCAAGAACCCCGCTAATGGACAGCGGGGTTTTTGTTTTTCTTTACCTACAAAATCTTGTATTTCTTTACTTCAAGACTGTAACGAGGTAAAATAAAATTGTATAAGTGTTTTTAGGGAGGAGAACGCCTAAATTTGCTAAGGCGTGATAAATAGATAAGACTTTTCTAAAAGGGAGAGATGTGTATGAATTTACAAGATGTGCAAAAGCTTTTGAATGCTACTGTGCATACCGGACAAGAGTTTTTGGATAGAACTGTGGAAACTTGTTGTGGCAGCGATTTAATGAGTGACGTGCTTGCCTTTACCAAGTGCAATACTTTGTTGTGCACTGGTCTTACCAATTTGCAAGTGGTGCGTACTGCTGATATGACAGACTTGTGCGCCATCATTATTGTTCGTGGCAAGACTCCTTCTGAAGATGTGGTGGAAGCTGCGGCTGAAAATAACTTGCCTATTATGTCTACTGATTTAACTTTGTTTGACGCTTGCGGCGTGTTATATAACGCAGGTATTCGTGGTTGTGCTAAGAAGGAGTGCAGCTATGGAAGAAAATAAATCCTTAAAATTAAGCTTTGATGTAGTTGGCGGCGACTTCGAACGTGCAGGTGAAGCTTCTGCAAAAATTAAGAAAATGCTTAAAATGATTGGTGTTCCTGCTGACATTGTCCGTCGTATTGCCATTGGTACTTACGAGGCAGAAATGAACGTTATCATTCACGCTGGTGGTGGTAATGTAGCGGCGGAAGCTTTTTCTGATGCGACAGTTATTACTGTTACTGATAAAGGCCCCGGCATTCCTGATATTGAAAAGGCATTGCAAGAAGGTTGGTCCACTGCCCCTGACCATGTACGCCAAATGGGTTTTGGTGCAGGTATGGGCTTGCCCAATATGGTGAAATGCTCCGATAAATTTGATATCCAGTCCGTAGTTGGTGAAGGTACTACCATCACCATGCGATTTGAACATATTAGTGAAGATTTATAAATTTTGAAGAAATGAGGTGATACGATGGCTCAGACAGAATATTTCCATTCGGTTCGTTTGCTTCGTGATAAATGTCAGGGCTGCGTATCCTGCGTAAAGGCTTGTCCGACAGAAGCAATCCGCGTGCGCAATGGCAAGGCAGAGATTTTGCCTGACCGTTGCATTGACTGTGGTGCTTGTGCTGCTACTTGCCCTTATCACGCATTTACTATCAAAACCGCTGCCTTAGATGGTTTAGAAGATTATGCTTATAATATAGTTTTGCCTGCTCCCTCTATGTATTCTCAATTTCCGGAACACGTTTCCTTGGAAGATATTTGGCAAGGCTTGCATAATTTAGGTTTTGATGAAATTTTTGATGTGTCTTTAGCATCTGAATATATTGCCAAAGAAATTGAAGCCTACGTTACAAACTATACTGGTGGTCGTAAGCCTTTGATTTCCAGTACTTGTCCTTCCGTGTTGCGCTTGATTCAAGTTAAGTTTCCGGAACTTATTAAGCAAGTTGTCCCCGTACTGCCTCCTGCAGAAGCAGCGGCGATTTATGTACGCCAAAAGGCAGAGGCAAAATTAAACCTGCCTTCTGAAAAAATTGGGGTTTGGTTTATTTCTCCCTGCCCTTCTAAGGAAACTAACATTCGTCAATCTGTTGACGTGCGCAAGACTGCGCTTAGCGGTAGCTTTAGTTTGGCAGAAGTTTACGGTAAGTTACTTCATTGTTTAGGTGGCGACAATAAGCTGAATGTTATGACCGGTTCTTCCTACGGGATGGGTTGGGGTGCTTATGGCGGCGAAATTTCTGCCGCTGGTCTTGATAATGCTTTGGCAGTGCACGGTGTAGATAATGTGTACGAAATCTTAGAGCAAATTTCTATGAACAAGATGCCCAACTTAGATTACGTGGAATGTAATATGTGCGAACGTGGTTGCATTGGCGGCGTCCTTGCTGCAGAAAATAAATTCGTAGCAGAAGCTAACTTGCGTAGACGTATTAATGCACTGCGAGTACAAGAACCTGTTGATAGGGATTTGACTATGAATGCCAGCATGACTTTGGAGGATTTTCCCAAATCTGCGGCTTATCTTAAAAAGCTTGTAGCTCGTCCTATGATGCATCTTGACGAAAACATTATGGAAGCTATGAAGAAGTTTGAACAAATGGAAGAAGTGCTGAACGCTTTGCCCGGTTTGAACTGCGGTGCTTGTGGTGCTCCCAGTTGCCAAGGTTTGGCAGAAGATATTGTACAAGGTAAAGCTCATGAAATAGATTGCATTTTTAAACTGCGTGGCAGTGTCCATAAATTGGCGAAGGGTATGATGGATTTGGTAAAACAAATTCCCATTTCCCACGAACCCCAATCCTTGAACACGGTAGAGGAGGATGAACGATGAAAGTAAGCGAGCTGATGGAAGCTTTAAATTTAAAATTGCTTACAGAAGATGTTGCCTTAAACGGTGAAGTTAAAGGCGGTTATGCTTCTGACCTTTTAAGTAATGTAATGGGACAGGCAGAACCGGATATGGTATGGGTTACCATGCAAGGTCACCAAAACATTGCAGCAGTAGCTTCTTTGATTGGTCTTTCTGCTGTAATTGTGGCAGGAGACGCTCCTGTGGCAGAAGATACTTTGAAAAAGGCAGAACTTAACGACGTAGTTATTTTCGCTACGGAAGCATCTGCTTTTGAAGTTGTTGGTAAATTGTACGAATTGGGTATTGGTAAATAATAATGCGCACTTTTTTGACGGACTTCCATGTTCATAGTTTGCTTTCTCCCTGCGCTGAGGTGGAGATGACTCCTCACCACATTGTTCTGCGTGCGGCGGAGTTTGGCATTGATGCTATTGCGATAACAGATCACAATGCATCTGCTAATGTAGTTGCTGCACTGCAAGCAGGGGAACGCTATGGAGTAAAGGTTTTCCCCGGTATGGAAGTTGAATGTTTAGAAGAAGCACATATTGTAGTTTTGTTCGACAAGATGAAGCAGCTTGTAGCTTGGCAAAAGCTTGTGGATAGCAAGATGAACGGTTTGCCAAATGATGCTAATAGATTTGGAGCTCAGTTCGTTGTTGATGAGGACGATAACTTTCTGCGAGAGGATGAGCGTTTGTTACACGCACCTCTTGCTATGACGGCGGAAGAAGTTGTCCGTGAAGTGAATGCTTTAGGCGGAATTGCTATTGCTGCTCATATTGATAGGCCTTCCTACAGTATTATCGGTCAGCTTGGTTTTATTGAGCCTGACTTTGGTTTTGTAGCAGCAGAGATTTCTACTGCAGGTTGGAAGCGGAATTTACAAAGTAAGTTGCAAAGGTTGACAGGCTTCTTGCCTTATCTGACAAATTCTGATGCTCATAATATTTTAGATTTTGTGCAAGGTCCTAAAAACTTATTGACTGTTGAAGAATTGACTATTGCTGAATTGAAACTTGCCTTGCAAAATTCAGGAGGTCGTTCCTGTTTGCCGGGGCAGTTTGCCAAATTTGAAGATTAATACTGTATACAAACTGTTCAAGTTACCAAAGAACATTGTATGCTTAAAATAATAATGCTATACTAATAGCAATCTACATTAATGGTAAAGGAGAATAAAAATGAGCCTTATTGACAAAAAGTGCAGCTGCTGTGGTTGCGAAAATCCTGAAAAAGTTCAGGTTGATGCTATTTTAGAAAAATACGTAGGCAAAAAAGGTTCTCTTATACCTATTTTGCAAGAGGTACAAAGCTTGTATAACTATTTGCCGAAAGATGTTCTGGAATACGTAGCTGAAAAGACCGGTATTCCTGTTTCTGAAATTTACGGCGTAGTAACTTTCTACTCTTTGTTCCACCTCAATCCCCGCGGTCGTAACATTATCCGCGTATGCCAAGGTACTGCCTGCCATGTACGTGGTGGCAAACTGATTTTGCAAACCTTGGAAAAAGAATTAGGAATTAAAGCAGGTCATACTACTGATGATTTGCGTTTCACTTTGGAAACTGTTGCTTGTATCGGTGCATGTGGTTTGGCACCTGTAATGCAAATCAACGACGATACTCATGGTCGTTTGACTCCGGATAAAGTTGCTGCAATTTTGCAAAGGTACGAGTAATTTATGCGTGAGCTTTCACTGCATATTTTAGATTTGGCGCAAAACTCCATAGGAGCAGGCGCCCATAATGTGAATATTACTATCAACGAGGATGAAGCGGGCTTTTTTACTTTCAGCATTGCAGACGATGGCTGTGGCATGAGTAAAGAGATGGTGGAAGCTGTACGCGACCCCTTTGTTACAACTCGCAAAACTCGTAAGGTAGGAATGGGGATTCCCTTTATTGATATGGTTTGCCAACAATGTGGTGGACATCTTGATATCAACTCCGTTGAGGAGGAGGGGACTACCATTAAGGCATATTTTGCCAAGGATAATATTGATAGACCGCCACTGGGTAACATCGTGGAAAGTATTAAAGTACTTTTAGTTGGTGCTCCTTGGCTTGACGTGGTATTTACTTATCAAAATGGTGACAAGGGTTTTACCTTTGACACCTGCCAAATTAGAGAAGTTTTAGGCGATGCCACTGATTTTACCAATCCAGAAGTTTATACCTGGATAGAGGGTTATTTAAAACAGGAAATTGCTCTTGTTCAGGGTAAGGAGGATATAGAATGAAAAGTTTAGCTGATTTACAAGCTTTACGCGAAAAATTGAAAGCAGATATTAAACTGCGCAGAAACGAAGGCACTGTAGTAGTTGTAGGTATGGGTACTTGCGGTATCGCAGCTGGTGCTCGTGAAGTAATGAGCGCAATCTTAGAAGAATTGGCTGTACGTAAATTGGTAGATGTACAAGTTCGTCAAACCGGTTGCATTGGTATGTGCGAAAAAGAAGTTCTGGTAGATGTTATTCGTCCGGGCGAACCGCGCATTACTTACGGCAAAGTAAGTCCTGAAGATGTGAAGAAGATTATTGCTGACCATGTTGTTAATGGTCGTATTGTAGAAGAACTTGTTGTAGGCAAAATCGAAGAAAACTAATTTGAGGAGGGAAGTATTATGCAGCATATTAGAGCACACGTTTTAGTTTGTGGCGGTACTGGTTGTGAGTCTAAAGGTTCCAAAGATATTCAGCTTGCCTTCGCTCAAAATTTAGAAGCATATGGCCTGCAGGATGAAGTAATGGTTGTAGAAACCGGTTGCCACGGATTTTGTGAAAATGGGCCTTTGGTAATCATTTATCCGGAAGGCACCTTCTACTGCAAAGTGAAAGTAGAAGATGTTAAAGAGATTGTTGAAACTCATTTGTATAAAGGTCGTATTGTAGACCGTCTCCTTTATCGTGAACCTATGAGCTTGGAACAAGTTCCCAGCTATTCTGAAATTGGTTTCTATAAAAAACAAGAGCGTCTTGTTTTGGCTAACTGCGGCGCTATTAACCCGGAACAAATTGAAGAATACATTGCTGTAGGTGGTTACGAAGCTTTGGCTAAAGCTGTAACTACTATGACTCCGCAAGAAGTTATTGACGAAGTTAAAAAGTCCGGTTTGCGTGGTCGTGGGGGCGGTGGCTTCCCGACTGGTATGAAGTGGGAATTTGCTGCTAAATCTGTAAGCGATAAAAAGTATGTAATCTGCAACGCTGACGAAGGTGACCCCGGTGCGTTTATGGACCGTAGCGTTTTGGAAGGCGACCCGCACAGAATTTTGGAAGGCATGGCTATTTGCGGTTATGCTATGGGCGCTGATGAAGGCTATATCTACGTGCGTGCAGAATATCCTTTGGCTATTAAACGTTTACGCATTGCTATTGAACAAGCAGAAGCAATGGGTCTTTTAGGCGATAATATTTTTGACAGCGGTTTCAATTTCAAATTGCACATTAAAGAAGGCGCAGGTGCTTTCGTTTGTGGCGAAGAAACTGCATTGATGGCATCCATTGAAGGTAAACGTGGTATGCCTCGTCCTCGTCCGCCTTTCCCGGCAGTTTCCGGCTTGTGGGGTAAACCGACTAACATCAACAACGTAGAAACTTTTGCTAACGTTGCACAAATTATCGTTAATGGTGCAGATTGGTACTGCCAATACGGTACTGAACGTTCTAAAGGCACTAAAGTATTTGCTCTTACCGGTAAAATCAATAACACCGGTTTGGCAGAAGTTCCCATGGGTATTACCATGCGCGAAATCATTTATGATATTGGCGGCGGTATTACCAATGGCAAAAAATTCAAGGCAGTACAAATTGGCGGTCCTTCCGGTGGTTGCTTGCCTGAAGAAATGCTTGATTTGCCCGTTGATTACGATTCCTTGATTGCAGCAGGCGCTATGATGGGTAGTGGTGGCTTAGTAGTTATGGACGAAGACACCTGCATGGTTGACGTTGCTAAGTTCTTCTTGAACTTCACTCAATCTGAATCCTGTGGCAAATGCACTCCTTGCCGTGAAGGTACCAAACGTATGCTG
>CALCHC010000059.1 GCA_937901335.1 uncultured Phascolarctobacterium sp.
AAAAGTTGAATGTTGTACTTGGATTTCATTTGGTCACTGGTCATTTTGTACATTTCTTCCGGAGTAGAACCAGGTTTTGGTTTATTCTTCAAGATGGTTACATAGCCAGTACCTGTATATTCAGGATAAAGGTCAATTTCACCGGAAGCAAGTGCTTGGAAAGCAATCATAGTTCCACCAAGAGCAAGCTTGCGTTCAACTTTCAAATCGGTATGTTCTTCGATGATATCAGCCAACATATTACCTATGATAACACTTTCTGTAGCATCCTTAGAGCCAATGCGGATATCAGGACGATTCATATATTCACGTCCTAAAAGAAAACCGCTGCTGAGGAACACGATTAAAGCAGCTGCAATAACAGTTCTTTTGCGTTGTTCTTTGATTTGTGCCAAGGATTTAGCAGACATTGTACTGGAAGCAGGACGCAAGGAGATAGGAGTAACTGCATTTTCAACCTTGCTCATTACAAAGTCCATAAATAGTGCCAAAAGGCAAGCAGGAATTGCACCGGCAAGAATCATATTGCTATTATCTGTTTGAATACCGCTGATAACTAAAGTACCCAAACCGCCTGCACCGATGTAAGCAGCAATGGTCATTAGACCAACAGCAGTAACGCTGGAAATTCTTACGCCTGCCATAATTACAGGTAACGCTAAGGGTAAACGCACTTTAAAAAGTACTTGCATATCTGTCATACCAATACCTTTAGCTGCTTCTAAGGTATCGTGACTAATATTGCGTAAACCAGTACAAGTATTTTTTAATATTGGTAGTAAAGAATACATAACTACCATTGCAACTGCTGTTACTGCACCAATCCCCATATAAGGAACTAAAAAACCAAGCAGTGCTAAAGAAGGAATTGCTTGTGCAAGATTAGCAAAGCCCATTACTGGTTTCAAAAGCTTTTCTCGTTCAGAAACGTAAATACCCAACGGTACGCCAATTACAATTGCTATGGCAACTGAAAGTAAGGTAAGTTGAATGTGGCTTATTAAAAGGAAAGTAATGTATTCATGTTGGTCTTGTACAAATGCTAATAAACCGTTCATGCTTCTACCTCCTTACCAAAATCAATAAATTGTTGACTCATGGTTGTAACAAGGCTGGAGTGGGTGATTAGTCCAAGCAATTTGTTATTTTCATCCAAAACTGGAATATTTGTAATTTGATTTTGATTAATCTTTTCCAAAACAGATATGATGTTTTCATTAGGAGTTGCAGTTGCACGAGCAGGCTTCATGTATTCGGAAACAGGAAGATTTTTGTCAGGTGCAGCATTAACATTGGTAGCACGGATGAGACCGAGGAAGTTTTTATGTTCATCTACAACTAAGAGACTATCAACGCTTTCGATACGCATTTTTTCCATACATTTAAGTAGGGGAACGTGAGGTGCTGTAGTTTTAGGATTAGTAATCATAATATCTTTGGCTTTAATGAGTTTTGGACTGCTCCAGATACGTTTAGAACCTACGAATTCACTTACAAACCCGTCTGCAGGATTCTTCAAGATGTTTTCCGGAGTATCGTATTGTAAAATTTTACCGGAGTGTAAGATGCAGATTCTATCCGCAATCTTAACAGCTTCATCCATATCGTGGGTTACGAACACAATAGTTTTATGCAGTTTAGCTTGCAGGTTTACCAGTTCATCTTGTAGTTGGCTACGAGTAATAGGGTCGAGAGCAGAGAAGGGTTCGTCCATAAGGATGATGCCTGGATCCATAGCAAATGCTCTTGCTACGCCTATACGTTGTTGTTGACCACCGGAAAGGTGATTAGGGTAACGGTCTAAAAATTCTTGAGGCAAGCCAACCATTTCCATTAGCTTAACTGTGCGTTCGAGAATTTCATTTTCTGGAAGCTGAGCTAAATGGGGTATGATTTCGATATTTTCGCGCACAGTCATGTGCACGAACAAACCTGTTTGTTGAATAACGTAACCCATATTGCGGCGCAGTTCGATTGGGTCATGTGCAGTAATATCAGTTTCGTTAAGAAGAATTTTACCAGTGGTAGGTTCGATGAGTCTGTTAATCATTTTCAACAGTGTAGTCTTACCACAACCAGAAGGGCCAATGAGAACAACGAGTTGGCCTTTTTTGATCTCCAAATTAATATTTTCGAGAACGTTATGTTCTTTGTAAGCTTTGCTTACGTTTTCAAATTTAATCAAAACGGTACCTCCTCATATATATAAATTTTTTAGAACTTCTCAAAAAGTCCTTTATAAAAAACTTCAACACCATCCTGCTAAATACCTTTTGGGTATAAATATTCTAATTAATAAAATTGCAAACAATAGAAATTTCTTACATTTTTGTAATTATTCTAAGTGTAGATAATTAATTATTATGCTTATGAACTTGAATTTATTTCTTACTTTATTAAGTTGATGGGGAATGATATAATAGAGCTAATAAGATTTTATGGAGGTTAACAGAATGAAAGATACTGTTTTCCTAAATGAAAAGGAGCTTTCTGCTCGGGAAGTGTTGCTTGCTCGTGAAAGCATTGTTGCAATGGGCAAGGAGCTTATTGAACGCAAGCTTGTTGCCGGTTCTTGGGGCAATATTAGCGTGAAACTTGCTGACGGCGTTTATGCAGTAACTCCTTCCGGTAGAGGTTACGCTAACCAAAAGCCTGAAGATATTATAATTATTGACGATGCTTGTAACACTTTAGATGGGGAGCTTACTCCTTCTTCTGAAAGTAAGCTGCACACAGCAATTTATAACGCTTGTCCTGAAGCGAAAGCAATCATCCACACTCATAGCATTTATGCCAGTGCACTTGCTGCCATGCGTAAGCCTGTGCCTGCTATTATTGAAGATATCGTTCAAATTATCGGCGGTAGAGTAAACTGCGCTGAATATGCACTTCCCGGTACTCAGGAGCTAGCTGATAACGCTGTTGTTGCTTTGAACGGACGCAAAGCAGTTCTACTTGCTAATCATGGTGCAGTTTGTTGGGGTAAGTCCTTAGAGGATGCGCTCATCGTGTGCGAAATCCTAGAGAAGGCTGCACAAATTGCTATTATCTGCCAAAGTTGTGGGGGAGCCGTTGAGCTTTCTAGCGAAGACGCAGAAATAATGCATGATTTTTACGAAAAACACTACTCAAAACGACAAATGGGTACTGAAAAATAAATGTTCAATAAAATTGACGAGGTGAATTTAATGAGTAAACTCTTGATAAAAAACGTGGAGCTTCTCCACACGCCTAATGGTGAAATGAACTACATCGCCATTGAAGACGAAAAAATCGTTTACGTTGGTACTGAAGTTCCTGCTGCTTTCGAAGATGCGGAAGTGCTCGATGGTGCAGGTAAGCTTGCTACCGCAGGTATGGTAAATACTCACGGTCACGTTTCTATGACCTTGCTCCGTAGCTATGCAGATGATATGGCTCTGATGGATTGGCTGCAAAATAAAATTTGGCCTTTTGAAGCTAAAATGGGCGCTAAAGATATTTACTGGGGTGCAATGCTTGGTATTGCAGAAATGCTTAAAGGCGGTACTACTTGCTTTGCAGATATGTACTATTTTATGGATGATGTTGCTAAAGCTTGTGCTGAAACCGGTATTCGTGCCAACCTTTGCCGTGGTTTGATTGGTCTTGCTCCTGATAAAGATGATAAGCTTGCAGAAAACATCCAATTTGCTAAGGACTGGAACGGTTACGACAACGGTCGCATTCGTGTTACTTTTGGCCCTCACGCTCCTTATACCTGCCCTGTAGATTATCTTAAAGATGTAATCGCTGCTGCGAAAGAAAATAACGTAGAAATTCAAATGCACCTTTGCGAAACCAAGGGCGAAGTAGAGGACTACGTTAAAGAACATGGCGTTACTCCCATCGTGATGATGGATAAATTGGGTATGTTCGAGCTTGGTACTATTGCTGCTCACGCAGTGCATCTTACTGATGAAGATATGGACATCATGGCTGCGAAAAATGTGCGCGTTGCCCATAATCCTCAAAGTAATTTGAAACTGGCGAGCGGTATTGCGCCTGTAGATAAAATGCTGGAAAAAGGTATTTGCGTTGGTCTCGGCACTGATGGTACTTCCAGTAACAATAACCTTGATATGCTTGAAGAATGTCGTTTGGCAGCAATGCTTCATAAAGCGACTTCTTACAATCCTCTTGCGGTTCCTGCTGAAGAAGCTTGGAAGATGGCAACTGAAAACGGTGCTAAGGTTCTTGGCTTCGAAAACTTGGGTAAACTTGAACCTAGTTATTTAGCAGATATCGTTCTGTGGGATATGCATAAACCTTATTGGTATCCTCGCCATAATAAACTGTCTCTTTTGGTTTACGCTGCTAATGCTAACGATGCTGATACTGTTCTGGTAGCAGGCAAAGTTGTGCTGAAAAATGGCAAGCTTACCAATGTTGATGAAGAAAAAATTTACGCAGAAGCTTGTGCCTGCGTTGAAGATTTGTTGAATAAATAATATTGAGGGGTGAATTCTCTTGGCTAAAATTCTTTTTGCTCAAAATTTAGCTCCCAGCATTTATGAATTCGTTGTAGATGCTCCGCTGGTAGCTCACAAATGCAAACCCGGTCAATTCGTAATGATTCGCACTGACGAATACAGCGAACGTATTCCTCTTACCATTGCTGACTTTGATCGTGAAAAAGGTACTATTACCTTGATTGTGCAAGCAGTAGGTAACACTACTAAAGACTTGTGCGAAAACTATAAAGAAGGCGACGATATTCTCGATATCGCTGGTCCCTTAGGTCAACCTTCTCATATGAAAAACTTTGGGACCGTTGTTGTAGTTGGTGGCGGTATCGGCGTTGCTCCTGTTTATCCCATTGCTCGTGCTTATCACGAACTTGGTAATAAAGTAATCTCCATTATTGGTGCTCGTAATAAAGATTTGGTTATCTGGCAAGATAAAATGGCTGCAATCAGCGACGAAGTTATCATCACCACTGACGATGGCACTGCTGGACGTAAAGGCTTCGTAACTGATCCCTTGCGTGAAATGCTGGAAGCAGGTGCTAAAGTTGATTTGGTTCTTGCCATTGGCCCTGTAATCATGATGAAAAACGTAGCAGCGACTACTAAACCTTTTGAAGTTCCCACTACTGCAAGCTTGAATACCATTATGGTAGATGGCACCGGTATGTGCGGTGGCTGTCGTGTAATGGTTGGCGGTGAAAATAAATTTGCCTGCGTAGACGGTCCTGAATTTGACGCTCATCAAGTTGATTTTGCTAACCTTGTTATGCGTCAACAAATGTATCGTGACCAAGAAGTCTTAGAATACAGCTGTGGAGGTCATTGCAAATGCGTGGAGGAATGAGAAATGCCATGCCGGAACAACCGGCTGATATCCGTAATAAAAACTTTGAAGAAGTAGCTCTTGGCTACACCAAAGAAATGGCAGTGGACGAAGCACAACGTTGCCTGAACTGCCCTAAACCTCGTTGCGTTGAAGGTTGCCCTGTAAACGTAGAAATTCCTAAATTCATTAAAGCTGTTGCTGAAGAAAACTTCGCTGAAGCAATTAAAATCTTGAAACGTAAAAACAGCTTGCCTGCTGTTTGCGGTCGTGTATGTCCCCAAGAAAACCAATGCGAAAGCAAATGCGTACTTGGCATTAAAGGTGAATCTGTTGCTATTGGTCGCTTGGAACGTTTTGTAGCGGACTATGCTCGTCAAAATGGTCTTGATACCGTAGAAACCGGCGATATTGCTCCTAAAGGCAAGAAAGTTGCAATCGTAGGTAGTGGTCCTTCCGGTTTGACTGCTGCAGGCGATTTGGCAAAACTTGGTTATGAAGTAACCTTGTACGAAGCTTTCCACGTTGCTGGTGGCGTTTTGATGTATGGTATTCCGCAATTCCGTTTGCCGAAAGAAATCGTACAACACGAAATCAAAGCATTGAAAGATTTGGGCGTTAAAATTGTTGTTAACGCTGTAATTGGTCGTACCTTTACCATTAAAGAATTGATGGAAGAAGAAGGCTTCGACGCTGTTTATGTTGGCACTGGTGCAGGCTTGCCGTACTTTATGGACATTGATGGTGAAAACCTTAATGGCGTATATTCTGCAAATGAATTCCTCACTCGTGTAAACCTTATGAAAGCATACCAATTCCCCAAAGTAGCAACTCCTGTTTACTGCGGTAAAAAAGCTGCTATTGTAGGTGCAGGCAACGTTGCAATGGACGCTGCTCGTACAGCTAAACGTTTAGGTGCTGAACATGTTTACATCGTTTACCGTCGTGGTGAAGATGAAATGCCTGCTCGTAAGGAAGAAATCCATCACGCTAAAGAAGAAGGTATTGAATTACGCCTTCTGAACAATCCTGTTCGCATTTTGGGCGACGAAAAGGGTTGGGTAAATGGTTTGGAATGCATTAAGATGGAACTGGGCGAACCTGACGCTAGCGGTCGTCGTAGTCCTGTTGAAGTTAAAGGCAGCGAATACGTACTTGACGTTGATATGGTAGTTATGGCTATTGGTCAAGGTCCTAACCCCTTAATCAAACAAACCACTCCGGAACTTGAAGTTAACAGACGCGGTAACATTGTTGCTAACGAAGTAGGTGCTACTTCTATTCCTGGCGTATTTGCTGGCGGTGACATCGTAACCGGTGCTGCTACTGTAATTTCTGCAATGGGTGCAGGTAAACGCGCTGCTGCTGCAATTGACGAATACTTGCAAGGTAAATAATTTATAGTTGATTCTTTCGAAAAAGAGCTGCTTAATGCAGCTCTTTTTAATTAGCAAATTACAAATTTGTTAAAGACTTTTAATACAATCTATATACTTCTGAGATGCTTTTAATAGCAGTAATATACAACTTATGGTATAATAGACCGAGTAATCCTAAAAATAATTATGAGGTGAAAATATATGCAATTCCCGTTAGTATTAGGCGTATCCGCACGCCACGCTCACATTTGCCGTGAACATATGGACATTTTATTCGGTGCAGGCTCTGAACTGCACGTTAAGAAAACTATTGGCCAACCTGGTCAATTTGCTTCTGAAGAACAAATCACTTTGGTTACTCCCAAAGGCGAAATGAAACTTCGCATCATCGGTCCTTTGCGTCCGGAAACCCAAATCGAATTGGCTCTGACTGACGCTCGTAAACTTGGTCTGAACGCTCCCATCCGTCACAGCGGTAAACTTGCAGGCTCTGCAGGCGGCAAACTTATCGGTCCTTGTGGTGAAGTAGAAATCAGCGAAGGTATCATCGTTGCAGCTCGCCACATTCATTTGTATCCGGAAACTGCTGCTAAATACGGTTTGAAGGACGGCGATATCGTTGACATCGTAACCCAAGGCGAACGTTCTCTTACTTTGCATAACGTTCTCGTTAGAGCAGGGGAGGCACATGCTGACGAAGTACATATCGATACCGACGAAGCAAATGCTTGCAACTTGGACAGCGATATGATGGTTGATGTTGTATTCAACAAATAATTTCTCTTAAATTGAAGGTTTCTTTATATTTAGAAAGGTGGTGTTAGAATGAAGAAAACAGCAGTAATTTGCAGCTTGTTGTTAGCATTAGCAGGAACAGCTTTAGCAAATGACAAGGCATCTTCCAATTTGCTTGATAACAATATAAATTCTGTTGTAGTTTCTGATTCTGACAACACATCTTCTAATTCTCAACAAGCATTCCCAATTGAGAAAGTTCAAGAAACTTGCACTATAACTACTAAAAATGCTACTAAAATTTGCGGAGAAAAATTCTCCACAACTTACTTCAATGAGCAATATGAAAAGCTTGCTCTTTTAAGGCGTTGTGAGCTTAGTTTAAAAACAGTTCCTTTGGCTATCTGGAATCTTGATAAATATGTGGAACAAGGTGTTAAGCTGCCTTATGCTGAACTAGGTATTAATAAGCTTGGAGACGTTAAATCTTTCCTGAGCGTAGATAAAATTGGCAAATACAAGGTTATTACTGTTTGTCATCTTTTCAAACAAAATAAGAAGCTGTACGCACTTAATACAAGCCTTGTATCAGTTAATGATAACCTTTATGCAGTATCTACTTATGATGTGAATGACAAAGCCTTTGCACCTAAAGATGATGCTAAGCTTGAAGAAGTTCCTCCAATTATCAAACGCATGCAAGAAAAAGAAGAAGCTAAAGTTGTGAATGTAAATCTTGGAGATTTAGATGCAGAAGTTAAAACTGCAATTTGGGATGAGCATAGCAAGTTTGTTAAAAAGTTTAAACCTTCTAAGATTAAATAAGAAGCTTATAAAAATAAAGAAGTGAATTAATAGAAGTGGGTTGATTTCAAAAACTCACTTCTAATTTTTTATGAAATTCTATCAATATATAATGAAGATCTCAAATTTAAGAAGTAAATTTCAATTTTAGAAAGAAGCCTTAAATTTGACGTATGGATTGTTATATTAGGAAGGTTTTTAAAAACGCTTATAAACGATTTATTTTAGACATAATATATATAATAAGACAATACCTATACAGAAAATATTAGGATAATTTTCTGTCACTCCGCACAGTTACAACAAGGAAGGGAACTGTGCGGAGTGCAAAAAAGGGAAGCCGAAGCTTCCCTTTAATTATTCAGTTACAGGTAAATCCTCTGCATTAACCACACTATCAACAACAACATCAAGATTATTTGCAACAGGTTTTTCAAAAATGCCAAGTTTAACACCTCTTTCTTTATTATCAGGGTTTGTAATCCATTGTAACATAGAAAGGGGAGAACCGCCAACCTCTTGACGAATTTTTGAAGGAAGATTGTCAAATTCTTGTTGTACGGATTCAACATATTCCAAACATTCTTGATAATCTGCAGGAATAGAAGAAACATCTTCACCAGTCCAAGGTTGAATAGTTAATAAATCGACTGCACGACCAGAGCGACAATATAAATCAACAATATTGTTAATATCGCAAGACTCAGAAGGTTCTTGAATGGTTAAAGAAGGTTTATCAGAAACGTATTTAAAATCATCTCTAACACGTTCTTTAAGTGTACTATATAAAGTTTTAAACATAACTTCTCCTTTTGTCTGCCGACGGCACCGCTTCATTTTGCGAACGTTTGCAAGCAAACACGCAAAGCCTTGCGGTTAATTATTCTTGCACAAATTCCAAAGCTTCATGAAGAACAATGGGATTAACGTGAAGTTTAAAAGTTCCAGTAACTTCATCAAATTCGCCAAGTTCTTGCAAATTGTAGTCTGCAGGAAAACGAGCAAGGTCAGAACGTTCAGGATCAGCGTTAACAGAACGCTCAAACATACGCACAGCAGAGACACGATTCGGTGCAAACATAGGGGGCATATAAGAAATAGCTTTTTTATCATAAACTGCAATAACTTTCATATTTCAAGTCTCCTTTTTAAATTATTAGTTTTTATTATTTTAATTTTTTCTTTTGTATGGAGTCTATTTGGCTCAAAGGGTTTCGCCTGCATAGACTTAATACGTTTATCACGAATGGCTGCCATTCTTTCAGGATTCTCAACATCAAATAAATTATCATAATATCTTGGTGGTCGCAAATGCATTGGAGAACCGTCTTTATAGACAATCATAGTATCAGTATTATAAATATCATTCTTATATTTATTAAACCATTCCTTGCCAATACCATTGGACATAGTAACATATTCTTGTGCATGATCGCTATAATAAGAAGCAGCACTCTCACCACGAACTTTCTTCATAATATAGCGAGCCACATACGCACAAGTATCGAAGGAAACATTACAAACCTCTACAATGCCTTTATTCCATATTTTAGAAAGATATTCACTGGTAAAATGAGGATAACCACCTTTACTATATAACAACTTTCTATCAGGAAAATCAAAGCCAAAAATTATAGCGTGGTAATGTGGTCTTTTTGTTTTGTCACCATATTCACCACAATGAAAAAACTTAATATTTTCATTATCAGGATAATCATAAGAAATTCGAGAACGCAAACGCTTAACAAAATCTTGAAAATGTTTCTTAACAAGAGTAGGGCGAGTATCAGCCCAAGGCAAATTATCATCATCATAAGTTAAAGTAATAAAACAAGAATGTTGATGAAACTGTGCTTCTTTCATTAAACGGATTGCCCAAGTTCGAGAATAATCCAAACGACAACCAATACATTGACCGCAAGGAACAAGGAAACCAGAATAAGTATAAGAACCTGATTTAAACTCTCCAAGTATAGGTGGCTTATCAAAATTTTCATAAGCCTTATGAACCTTAACAACTGACTTCCCTGACTTTGCGTTGAATGCTTCAAAATGCTTAACTGCATATAAAGGGTGGTAACATGTCATAATTACCACCTCATTTATTAAATTCTAAAACCGCCACGCATTGGGCGAGCACGCAAATTTTTCTTGCGAGTACGTAAAGCAGTACGGGAAAACAAACGACGAGAACGACGTCTAGAAAGTCTTTTTCTACGCATAACAATAACCTCTTAAAACAAATTAAAAATGTCTAAATTAACACCAAGCAAAGAACCAACGAAAGCAGAAATAGCTTGACATAGTGCAGTAAAATACTTATTCATAAGAAAAACCTCTCTTTCTATAAGAGTCACGTAATAAACAAAATGCTCTATAAGTCTGATAACGACGAATTGGCAAATGTTTAGCACAACAAACATAAGCGAAACCATTAAAACGCTTAAAAGCGGGAAAAATATCTTCTAATCGTAAAATTTTAACTCCCATTAAATCACCTATTTTCATCAAATGGTCTTAAACCATAATGCTTATAGAACCAGTCATTATAACTTTTAGCTTTTCTATTATTATCTTGCCAGTAATCATCATAAGCCTTAACAAAATCTTTAGCAGTATTAGAAATAAAAGAACCAGCAATATCAAAAGCAGGTTGCGTTGCTCTATCTTTAGCAGTAGCAGCTTCACGTGCTGAAGTTTGTGAACCATAATCTGCTAAAATAGCATCTTGCATTTTAGGATAATATTCCAACTGCTTAAGTGCTAAAGCAGTACCATATTTACGTTGTTGTAAATCTTCATTAAAAAACAAGGCATTATGAGCCATTTGTTGTTTAATATTATCAATTTGAGCATTTTTCAATTTAGTTTCAGCTTTAACGCTCTCATTATGCAAAAGATTAGCTAAAGGATTTTCAGGAGAATAACTAACACCAGTACCAGCAGTAGTACCGGTAGAACCGGTGGCGGAAAGTATGGGATTTAAGCCTGCTTTTTTTAAATCTTCTACTTCCCATTGATGTTTATTCTGCATGGCTTCTCTAGAAGCTTCATAATTCTGTTGTGAAACGGATTTAGCAGAATTACTACCTAAAATAGAAGAACCAATAGAACCTATAATACCACCGATAGCACCAAAATTTTTAGAAAACCAACTCATAAATGTTCAAATACTTTAAGGAATAAAACTACTCCTAAAGTAATTAAAACGACTTCGACTTTTGTCATAGATATCAACTCCTTCATCAGAAATGGTCGACAAGTCCAGGCACGCCGAAAGCAGGCATAGGAGATACACATAAATATTTAAAGTTAATATATCTATTTCAACATCTACTTTTTTATTTATTATTATAGTTTCTTCAGATTCAACTGCATCTCCTTTTATTTGACTTTGTTGTTTTGCTACAGTTACTCCTTGTGAGTCTAAAACTTCAAATGTTATAGGTAATAATTTAGACTCTTTTGCTGTTTTTTCAGTTTTTAATTTTACATGTAATGTTGTTTTATTATCTTCTGTTGTTATTTTGTTTATTGCAATATTTAACCCTTCTACTACTTCAATATTAGAATATGAAATTAC